>JAJTXO010000033.1 GCA_021463315.1 Caldilineales bacterium
ATTGGGGAAGACTTCCGAAGTCTTATGGACTGTGAGCTCGTTTTGAACAAACCTGCGCAGACTTCGGAAGTCTCGACCCCGGTTTTTTGAGATGATACACCCCAATCTATTGAGATGATACGCAAGCGCCGCTTCAGAGCTAAATAACGGAGCTTGTTGGCGCAGAGACGCGCCTTTTCTGGACGCAATATCGCTGGCACCGTGGCGAAAGATGGGAAAAAAGTCATATCGACTTTTCCGCTGCGCTTTTGTATACTGGGAACGCTTCGATCCCAACGCCAGGAGAATCCGCTTCCTATGACGATCAGCCAGGCTTCGGCGCGACTGAGGCTGCTCATCGCCCTCTTTCTGTTCTTCACCCTCACGCCTGTCGCCAACGCAGCAGAAGAAACGCCCACCAGCGGCTGCCTCTATCCGTCGGCCCAGGAACGTTTCAGCTATTCCGTTGGAGGCATGGAAAACGGCGGCATCGCGGCCTTCGACGTAGAGCCGCTCTATGGCGGCGCCTATCTGGACTGGTGGGCCAGCCCCGGTGCGCCCCATCCCGGCGGCATCGACTACCTGCCGATGATCCACGTCAACGAATTCGATCCCGCGTGGCAGCCAGAGGGCTATTCGCCCCGCGGCGCCTACCTGCAGCAGGCGATCAGCAGCAACCCCGGCGCCACCTGGCTGATCGGCAACGAGGCCGAATACCGCGGCGGCGAAGACCACGCCACCCCAGAGGGATACGCCCGCATCTATCACGACATCTACCAGGTCATCAAGCGCGCCGATCCCACGGCCAAGGTCGCCATGAACGGCTCTGCCACCATGTCACCCCTGCGCCTGGCCTGGCTGGACCGCGTCTGGCAGGCCTATCGCGCGCTGTACGGCGTCGATATGCCGGTGGATGTCTGGAATTTTCACGGCTATGTGGTCAACGAGATGGTCCACGAGTGGGGACCCGACCTGCCCTATGGCTTCGTCAACGCGGTCGGCTATGGCGCGGGTCAGTGGACCCAGGTCAGCGACGCCAGCGCCAGCGGCGGAACCTATCACAAGAGTCGCGACTGGGGCGCGCGCGCCTACTTCGCCTTCGAGGGGGACGCGGTCACAGTCACCCTCTTCACCGGGCCAGATTCCGGCCTGGCCGACATCTTCATCGATGCCCGCCTGGTGCAGACCATCGACCTGTACACGCCGCAACCTGGCCAGCGCACCCTGACCTTCGGCAACCTGCAGCCTTCCCCCAATCCTATCTTTGGACGCCGCCACCACATCCGCGTTATGGTGAAAGGGCCGATGAACGCGGCCTCCAGCGACCGCTGGGTGCGGGTGGATTTCGCGGTGGCTGCATCGACGACCAGCCTGCCCAACGGGCGGCTGGAGGACAACAGCCCGCTGCGGGCCACCATCATCACCCACCCCGACCAGTATGACGATCTGAGCCTGGTGTTGGAGCAGATCCGCATGATGCGCCAGTGGATGGCCGACCATGGCCAGCGCAACAAGCCGCTGATCAACACCGAATACGGCATTTTGCTGGGTGAGCACAACGGTTTCAACTATGAACGGGTGCGGCGCTTTCTGCTGAACACCTTCGATCTGTTCTATCACAGCCCCGACATCGTCGATCCTGCCATCGGCATGCCCGCCGACGGCGGACGGATGCTGCAACAGTGGTTCTGGTTCATCTTGAGCAACGAAGAGCGCTATCACCAGCAGGTCCACACCAGCCTGATGAGTCCTGTGAACCTGCAGATGCTGCCGCTGGGCCAGGAATTCGGCGCCTATGTACACCAACTGGCAACCAACTACACCGACCTGGCGGTGACAGAGCTCCAGGCCACAGCCAAATGGGCCCTCTTCTCCCACGAGGCCAGCGCGCTGCACGCGGCCGGCTGGATCCAAAACCTGGGCAATCAGCCCGCGGGCAGCTTCCGGGTGGGACTGGAGAGCAACGGCGCCTCGCTGCGGCAATGGCAGATCGCCGGCCTTTCGCCGCACAACGGCGGCAACGACCGGGTTCAAGTTGAACATAGCTGGCAGACGGTGGTCACGACGCCGCAGATCCTGACGCTGAAGGCCGACATCACCGGCCAGGTCAGCGAGCCGTGCGACCCCAACAACAGCCGCAGCGCTACCCTCGCCGCCGCCCAGGCGCCAGACCTGGCCCTGACAAATCTGGCCATGACGCCCGCCGTGCCGACCGGCAGCACCACCTCCATCCGGCTGAGCGCGACCGCGCTGAACCTGACCGCGGCCGGCACAGCCGATAGCCAGGTCATCGTGCGCTTCTGGGACGGCCAGCCGGGGGCGGGCGGCGTTTTGCTGCACACCCGCACCATTGCACGCGGCTCCCACGCCAACGTCACCCCGGTTTTCTACGACTGGCAAGGCTTTGCGCCCGGCGCTCACACCGTGGTGGTGGAAGTTGCCCCGACCGCGGACGAGTCTGGCTCGGTCAACAACCGACAACAACTCTCCTTCTTCGTGCCCCAGGGCGAGCATTTCACCTTCCTGCCTGTCATGCTCAACGCCCAGGAGACGACATCCCAGGCCCCCCCCGACCCCGCAGCCATGCCTTCCTACAAGTCAACTGTCCCGCCCGATCTGTTCCAATAGCGCCCGGATCACCTTGCCCGTCGCCGACCTGGGCAGTTCCTGACAGAACTCGATGCGGGTCGGAACGGCGTGCGCGGCCAGACGCCGCTGGCAAAAGGTGATCAACTCCTCGCTGCCTGGCGCAGCCCTCGCCCGCGGCACGACATAGGCCCGGATCTCAGCCCTGCCGCTGGCATCCATCCCGCCGGCCACAGCCGCCTCCTGCACCTGACTGTTCTCGTAGAGCACCTCCTCCACATCGCGCGGGTAGACGATGCCCTCCGGCAGGTGGATGGCATCTTCGCGCCGCCCGACGATGCGGAAGAAGCCGTCGCTGTCGCGCAGCGCCAGATCGCCCGTACACAGCCACCCCTCGCGCAGCCCCGCGCCCGCCTCCTCGCCCCAGTAGCCGGCCATCACCTGCGGCCCCTTGATCATCAGCTCGCCCACTTCACCGGCCGCCAGCTCGACGCCACTGGCCGGATCGACGATTCTGGCCTCGGTGTTGGGCAGCGGCAGCCCCACCGAGCCAGCCTTGCGCGCGCCGCGCAAAGAATCGATGTGGGTGAAGGTGGTGGCCCTGGTCAGGCCATAGCCCTCCAGCAAGCGAGCCCGCGTCAGCCGCTCGAAGGCCTCGTGCGCCTCCAGCGGCAAAGGGACGCCGCCGCTCATGAAGGTTCTGATCGAATCGAAGCCATAGGCGCGCAGATCCGCCACGCGGCTGACCGCAGCCAACATGGCTGGCAGTCCGGGAAAGAAGGTCGGCTGATAGGTCCAGACCGCCTGGAGCAGCTCGTCGATATCGAAGCCAGGCAGCAGCAGCATGGTGGCGCCGACGGCAATAGGCAAGTTCATGGCGGCCGTCATGCCATAGCTGTGCAGCAACGGCAACGCCGAGACAAAAGATTCCTTGCCATATTGCAGATCGTGCAGCCAGTGCCGGGTCTGCAAGGTGTTGGCCACCAGATTGCCGTGGGTCAGGCAGGCGCCGCGGGACTGGCTGGCTCCGCCGTTGGTGAAGGCGATCACCGCCAGATCGCCGCTGGAGCGCGCCATGTCCAGGGGGTGGGCCGGCGCATCCAGCAGCAGATCGCTGAGTGGGCGACCGACCGCCGGCGCTTCATTTTGAGGCAGATCCGTGGCATAGCCCAGCGATTGCCCCATGGCGCGACGCGCGTTGGAGCTCAGCGCGCGCGGCATGGTCACGGTCAGCACCTCGCGCACCCCCGCATGAGCCTGCAACGCCTGGCCCAACGCACCGAACGGCTGCAAGGTGACGAGGATCTCGGCTGCGGTAGACCGGGCCTCCGCCACCATCTGCGCCG
The DNA here is from genome assembly GCA_021463315.1 of Caldilineales bacterium. Taxonomy (GTDB): domain Bacteria; phylum Chloroflexota; class Anaerolineae; order JAAEKA01; family JAAEKA01; genus JAAEKA01. The sequence goes on from JAJTXO010000033.1 coordinate 3,912, forward strand.
CGTCGCCGCGCAGCGAGGGCAGCACCACCACCCCGCCCGCGCGCAGCACGCCATAGAAGGCAACGATCAACTCCGGCATATTGGGCAGATAGAGCATCACCCGATCGCCAGGCCGAATGCCCAGCCCGCGCAGGGTGTGGGCGAACTGGGTAGCGCGCTGGTTCAACTGGGCATAGGTCAGCTTGCTGTCCTGGAAAACCACGGCCGGCCGCCTGGGCAGCCAGTCAGCCGCGCTGGCCAGAAATTCAGGCAGTGGCCGATCAGGAATCGGCACCGTTCTTGGGATGGCATGGTCGTAGGCCTTGAGCCAGGGCCGGCCCAGCTCTGCGGCGTCGCCGCTCGTCTGCCGCCAGGCGATCTCTGGCACATCGGCCAGAATGAAGCGCTTGATGGCGCGATTGACCGCCTGATGGCGCTCCAACTGGATCTTGTGCTTGGACGCGCCCACATCCACCCGCTCGGCGCCAGGAATTGTCCTGGCCACCTCCTCGACCACCTGACGGGGAAAATAGGTATCGCGTTCGCCGGTGATAACCAGCGCGGGCGTGTGCAGCGAGCGCATCAATCCCCAGCCGCGCCACTGCAACATGTTGTTGTTGGCCATGCGCTTCATCACGTGCAGCTCGGCATTCCAGCGCGGCCGGTAATCCCAGACCGGCCGCAGCAGCGCGGTCGGCAGGCGGTAGGCCAGGGCCACCAGCCTCGGCACAGGATACTCTCCGGCCGTGGCCACCAGCACCAGATGCGCGATCTGCTCGGGGTGGACGCTGGCATACTCCACACAGATCGACCCACCGAAGGAGTGACCGATCAAGTCAAACTGGGGGGGCAACTCCAGGTGCTGGCTGACGGCATACAGATCGGCGACCAGCTCTGGCATCGAATAGCGCGTGTACGGCGCGTCGCTCTGGCCATGCCCGCGCAGGTCCGGCGCCACCACCCGGAAATCTTTGGCGAAGTAGTTGATCTGGCGCTCCCAGGTCTCCGCGCAGCCAGCGTAGCCATGGACGAAGACGATGGTGCGCTCCACCCCCTCCGGGCGAATGTCGATCACGCTGAGCTGATCGCCGGCGATGCCCGGCATCGGGACATTGACCCGATACATGTCGAAGTCCAGCTGAATGTCGCTGCGCTTGATGCCTCTGAGTTCACGTTTCATGGTGCGCAGAGTCTACCACAGCCAGCGCTGCTCGGCAATCACCGAAATGATGTTAGCCACGATCCCCAGAACCTCCCGCCAGGCGCCTGACACAGGGTTTCATCACTCCTCAATGTATCATCTCAAAAAAACCGGGGGCGAGACTTCCGAAGTCTGCGCAGGTTTGTTCAAAACGAGCTCACAGTCCATAAGACTTCGGAAGTCTTCCCCCTCTATTGAGATGATACCTCATATGACATAACAAAACCCGCGTTTGCATTATTGACAACTTGTGGTATAATTATGTAATCTGACTATGTTAAGCTCGGCTAAACCAAGCCTGGAAGGCTCTTGTTGAGCGACCATTACGGACCACATCGCTGATGACACGTCGCACCTATCTCGATTTTGATCTGCAAATCACACGCACCACCGGCGGCTTTATGGCCCGCGTGCTTCAGTCGCCCGCGGGCCAGGCCTCTGTTCGATGCGAGAGCGCCGCGCTGGACAGGGCGCGCTTCTCGGCCATCGACACCGCCGAGCAAGCCAGGATCGCGGGCCAGGCCCTGTTTCAGGCCGTCTTCCGCGACGAGCTGCTGCTGTGCTGGGGCCAGAGTCTGATCGAAGCGCGTCACCATGCCTGCGGCCTGCGCCTCAGGCTGCGCCTGAGCGAGGCGCCCGAACTGATGGCGCTGCCCTGGGAATGCCTCTTCGATCCCATGCAAGATCGATTCCTTGCCCTGTCCGCGGAAACACCCCTGGTGCATTACCTGGATCTGCCCCGCAAAGCCGCGCCGCTGAGCGTCAATCTGCCGGTGCATATCCTGGTAGCCGTGGCGACCCCGACCGATCTCCCCTGGCTGGACAGCGACCAGGAATGGCACGCGCTGCACAATGCCTTGCGCCATCTGATCAAGCTGGGCGCGGTCACGCTGGAGCGGCTGGAGATGGCCAGCCTGCCGGCTCTCCAGGCCAGCCTGCGCGCCCGCCCCTACCATGTGCTGCATGTCATCGGCCATGGCACGGTTCAGGAGGGCGACGGCCAGGGCGTGCTGAGCTTCTGTGGACCAGATGGCCGCGCGGCTCCGGTGCCGGCCCACGATCTCGCGCTGATGGTGGGCGACGCCCCCTCGCTGCGGCTGGTGGTGCTCAACGGCTGTCAGGGGGCGTTCGTCTCTGGGACCAATCCCCTTGCCAGCGTCGCCCAGACCTTGGTGCGCCAAGGAACGCCGGCCGTGGTGGCTATGCAGACGACGATCTCCGACCAGGCTGCCATTGCGTTGACTCGCGAGTTCTACGCCGCGCTGACCAACGGCCAGCCGGTGGATGCCGCCCTGACCGAGGCGCGCAAGGCCCTGGCGGTCCACCTGCCCAGCGCCGAATGGAGCGCGCCGCGCCTGGTGATGCACATGGCCGATGGCCGGCTGTGGGAGCTCCACGCCGCCCGCTCGAACAAGGACCTGCTGGCCGTGCAGGCCGTGGACAACAGCCTGTCGATCCTGGCCGAACTGGTGCGGCGTCCCGACTTCAAGGCCAAGCTGGTCGCCCTGCAAACCGATTTCCAAGCCGCTGGCTCACAGATCGAGTTCCTGAGCAACTACAAAGACCTGCACGACCTGCTGCACAATCTGCAGTTTCTTTGCTTCAGCGGGCTGGTGCAGGAGGCGACGCGCTTTCCTCACGACCCGCTGGCTCTGGACATTCTGCTGGACCATGAGCTGACTCTGACGGGGCTGATCGATGACATGCGGGAGATCGCCGGACGCCCCGGTATGCCGCCCAGCGAACTGGACTGGATCCAGGATCTGACGGCGGCGCACAGCCAGTTGCAGCAGGCCATCGCCGCGCTGGATGCCGAGGCACTGCGTCGAGCCATCTGGCTGATCAAGCGCGTGCTCGACCTTCAGCCCACTCGCATCAATGAGCGGCTCAATGCCACCGCCCACACGCTGCGCCTGGCGCCGATCCAGCAGGCCATGCTGTCGATCCGCAAGGACCTGCGCCGCCTCAAGCTGCCGTCGAAACAGGTGCGTTCCTTCGAAAGCGGCGTCTCGGCGCTGGATGATCTGGGCGAGCACCTGACGCGGCTGGTGGAAGACCATGACCGCTGGCAGGCCGTCGATCTGGAGCTGCGCCGCATCGAAGCCACCATGAGGCACGACCTGGGCGAGATCCGCTCCTCCTGGCCTGAATTGAAGGTCCGGGTCGAGCTCCTCTGCCAGCAGCCCAACGCCGTCTGGATCGAGCGCATCCGCCGCGACAGCCAGGATCTCGACGCGGCGCTGCTCGACGCCAATCCGGCCCAGATTCGGCGCTCCTTTCTGCGCTATCGACGCAGGATCGGCAATCGTTTCTTTCAAGTCGATGCCGACCTGAAATCGCTGTGCTATGAGCTGCGCCATGTAGGCCAGCCGCTCACCTCCACCTTCACCCTGCTATCACAATGAATCACACCCCGTCGGCGCCCGACCGCGCCCAGGCAACTCTGCCCTTCGTCTCGCTGGCTTCATTTCGAGCCGCGCACAACCAACTGTTGACCGTGCATCGCCAGTCCGGCAACACCCCGCCGTTGATGGCGGCCTCTGCCAGGTTCATCGAACAGGGCCGCACGTTGGGCGCGCTGCTGGACAACGAAGAGGAGCGCACGGTTGCCCAAAGTGCGCTGGATTACTGGGCTGCCATCCTCTACCGCTCCGGGACAGAGCCGCCCGAATCAGCTCTGGCCGAATTCGACTGGAGCCTGGCCCCAGAGCTGGCCGACGACCTGTGCCCCTACGTCGGACTGGATGCCTTCGCCGAGCAACACCAAGCCCTTTTCTTTGGCCGCGAGCGCCTGATCCAGGAAGCCCTGCGCAGCCTGGAGCGGAGCCGGCTGCTGGCGGTGGTGGGGCCATCGGGCAGCGGCAAATCCTCCCTGGTGCTGGCCGGCCTGCTGCCCGCCTTGAAGGGCGACGCCGCGCCCGGCAGCGCCCACTGGTGCTATGCGCCGCGCATGGTTCCCGGCTCCGAGCCGTTGCTCAATCTTGCCCGTGTGCTGGCCGCCTTGCAGGTCGATCCAGCCATCGACACAGATCGATGGAGCGAGCTGTGCGCGACGCGGCTGGCCGCCGAGCCGCAGCAGATTCTGGCCCTGATCGACCAGCAGGACGCTCCCTTGCTGCTGATGGTGGATCAATTCGAAGAGCTCTTCACCCTGTGCGTGGACGACGCGGCCCGGCGCGCCTTCGTGGCCTGTCTGATGAGCCTGTGCCAAACGCCAGGCCGCAGGCACACCGTGATTCTGACCATGCGCGCCGACTTCGAGAACCTGGTGTCGCGTTTGCCCGATTTCCAGCCCATCTTCGAACGACATCTCTTCCGGGTGACGCCTTTGAATGCGGCCGAGCTGCGCGCGTCCATCGAGGCGCCGGCCGATCTGATCGGCCTGAAATTCGAACAGGGCCTGGTAGACGCCCTGCTGAACGACATCCTGGGCGAGCCGGCCGCGCTGCCTCTGCTGCAATTCACCTTGCTCAAGCTGTGGGAGCACCGCCAGCGCAACTACATTACCTGGGATGCCTTCCAACGTTTGGGCGGCGGTCGCCTGGCGCTGGCCAACAGCGCCGATGCTTTCTACCAAAGCCTGATCCCAGAAGAGCAACTGACCGCCCGACGCATCCTCCTGCGGATGGTGCGCGCCAGCGACGGCCTGGAGATCACCAGCAGCCGCGTGCGGCTCGACTCTCTGCACAGCGCGGGCGAAGCGCAAGATCGCGTCGACCGGGTGCTGGAGAAGCTGATCCTCGCTCGCCTGGTGCGGCTGACCCAGGGCGATGTGGCCAGCGACAGCCAGGTGGAGATCGCGCACGAAGCTCTGGTGCGCAACTGGCCGACCTTGGTGGCCTGGCTGGAGGAGGAACGCGATAAGATCCGCCAGCGGCAGCGCCTGACCGACGCCGCCCAGCACTGGACCACGCTGGAACGGTCCCCCGGTGCGCTGCTGCCGGCGACTCTGCTGCACGAGGCCGCTCGATTCGTTGAAAGCGCCGGGATGGAGCTGAGCCCGCTGGAGGCTGAGTTTCTGCAGGCCAGCCAGCAAGCCCTCGTGGCCGAACAGAGACGCGAGCTGGCCCGGCAGGCTGAGCTCCAGCGCGCGCAGATGGAAGCGCAACAGCAGGCCGGCAAGGCGCGCCGGCTGCGGCGGCTGGCGCAGGCGCTCAGCCTGTTGCTGACCATTCCCCTGCTGGCGCTGGTGCTCTCCGTGCAACAGCGCCGCTCCCTGTGGCAGCCGCTGCAAAGCTTCCCGCGCGACATGGTGCCCGCGTTGGCAGCCTCCTGGATCTCCGCGGCCGGTCAGCCCGACGGCATGATGATCTGCGCCGGAACCAGCAACATCGGCATCGGCTGCACCCAGGAAGGCCGCACGTGGAACATCTTCCAGCAAGACCTGCCGACCGGCGAGCCGGCCCGCCCCACCGGCAGCGAGTTCTCCGGCGCGGTGCGCGGCGTACAGGCCATCAGCATCGATGCAACGAATCGACAACGAATCATGGCTTTCTTCTGGGATGGCAACGCCTATCTGAGCGAGGATGGCGGCGTTCGTTGGCGCTTGACCAGCCAAGGGCTGCCGGCCGATCCCAGCCGCGTCAGCGCGGTGGCGCTCCATGACCATCTGGCGCTGGCCATCGTCGATGCCCAGCTCTATGGCAGCCAGGACAGCGGCGGGCATTGGTCGCCCGTGAGCCAGTTCAGCCAACCGTTCTGGGGCGCCGTGCATGATGTCAGCATCGACGCCAGCAGCGGCATGGCCTATGTGGCCACCGACAACGGCGTGTACCTGGCTCAGCGCCACCTGCCGTGGCGCTGGGAGCGGATCATCGACCTGCCCAATGTGCAGCGCCTGGTGAAGCGCGCCTCGGGCGGCGAGGAGCTGCTGATCGTGGCGCGCGGGCCCAGCGATCAGGATATCCTCTATCGCTGGAGGCCGGATCAGCCCGCGCGGCCTCTGGCTGTCTTCACCGACCACGTCCAGACCTTGGCAGCCGATCCGAATCGTGGCAGCGGCGTGGCCGCCTACGTGTTGCTGAACAGCGGCGAGGTCGTAGCCATCAGCGATCAGGGCGTCAAGCATTCCCTGGGGCGGCGTCCCGACTGGCCCTGGGAGCAGTCCCTCGCCCTGCTGGTGGTTCCATCGCAGACCAACACCGCCTCGACGCTGCTGCTGGGGCATACCACGGGCCTGCTGCGCTTCGATGGGTCGTTGCGCCTTCCAGCTCCGTGAAGCGGGCGGGTTTGGGCGTCGGGGGCGCCGTGGGCCAGGCCATCAGCCCAGCCAACGATCCGTAGTTCAGCGGCCAACGCCCGGCGCAAAGGGAAGCGCCTGTCGCGCCGCAATTGTCATCAAACTGTAAGGTGGGGGGAACGCCGTCCTGTGTTATCATTGTCTTGCGAGCAGAACGTATCATCGAACAAACCTGCGCAGACTTCGGAAGTCTCGACCCCGGTTTCAATAGATTGGGGAAGACTTCCGAAGTCTTATGGACTGAGAGCCCGTTTTGAACAAACCTGCGCAGACTTCGGAAGTCTCGACCCCAGCTTTTTGAGATGATACGTCACAACTGAATGAATCCCCTCCGCCGCGGCCCTGTGAGGTTAGAACAATGCACCCTTCAACGAAAACCTCCAAGCCTGCCCAGCTCCTGCTGGCAATTGGACTAACCATCGCCACCCAATTCACCGCCATCGCGCCAGACCGTTCCGTGGCCGCCAGGGTCTGGCCGCAGACTGAGCCCCTCGCGTCCAGCGCGGCCTGTCTGCAACTGGCCACGGCCGCACTCCCCTCAGCCTTCAGCCCCTACACGACGGCCAGCGTCGCCCAGCCGGCCACCTGCGATCGCTGTCGCACGATCTGCGCCCGCAACTGCGCGTCCTATGCCTGCATCGCCTGCGCCAAGACGATCAAATGCCGTTCGACGGTGCAGGCCTGTGTCCGCACCAAGCGCCGCTCCTAGTGCGACCGAAAGACTTCGGAAGCCGCCGCGCGGCGACTTCCGAAGTCTTGGGCTTAAGCTATAGCCAGCATGATGAATTGGGGTTCGGGGAAGACTGATGCTATACTTGACGCTGCCGCTGCGCGGCTGATTTCGCTCGGTAGGTATCATCTCAATAGATTGGGGAGACTTCCGAAGTCTTATGGACTGTGAGCTCGTTTTGAACAAACCTGCGCAGACTTCGGAAGTCTCGACCCCGGCTTTTTGAGATGACACCTCGGTAGCTATCCAAAGCATCCATCACTGGAGGTCATCATGCTGTTGACAGGCGATATCGGGGGCACCAAAACCCAGTTGGCGATCTTTTCGCCCGAAAAGGGGCCCCATGAAGCCATCATCGATCGCGTCTATCCCAGCGGGCAGTTTGCCAACCTGGAGACCATTGTCCAGACCTTCATGGCTGAGGTCAACCTCCCCATCGAGCGTGCGGTCTTCGGTGTGGCGGGTCCGGTGACCAACCGTCAGGCGACCATCACCAACCTGCCCTGGGTCATCCGGGAGAGTCGCTTGCAGGAGGTGTTGCAGGTCGAGGCGGTTACAGTGATCAACGACCTGCAGGCCATCGCCTACGCCATCCCCTTTTTGGAGCCGGCCGAGCTGCACACGCTCAACGACGGCGATGTGGAGCCGCAGGGCCCCATTGCCATCATCGCGCCAGGCACCGGCTTGGGCGAGGCCTACCTGACCTGGGATGGCAACCGCTATCGCGCGCACGCCTCTGAGGGGGGGCACACCGATTTTGGCCCCACCAACGAACTGGAGATGAGCCTGCTGCGCTACATGCTGCGGCTCTACGACCATGTCAGCTACGAAAAGGTCTGCTCTGGCCTGGGCATTCGCAACCTGTACTTCTTCCTCAAGAACACCGGCTATGCCCCTGAGCCGCCGTGGCTGGCCAAACAGCTTCTGGAAGCCAGCGATGCCACCCCTCTGATCGTCGGCGCCGCGCTCAACCATGAACAGCAGCCGTGCGAGCTGGCCGTGGCCGCGCTGCAGCTCTTCGTCTCGATTCTTGGCTCTGAGGCGGGCAATCTGGGGCTGAAGCTGATGGCCAGCGGCGGCATCTACCTGGGTGGCGGCATCCCGCGGCGCATCCTGCCCTGGCTGGAACACAAGTACTTCATGCGCTCCTTCCTCAACAAAGGCCGCTTCTCCACGGAACTGATCCGCTTCCCGGTCCACGTGATTCTGAACAAGAACGCCGCGCTGCTGGGCGTGGCCTGCCTGGGCTTGGGCCTGTGACTTGAAAATAGCCGCTCGGGCCGGTCTCCGACCGAGCCCGCTCGTTTTCATCGATGGTTGTGCGCCCGGCGCATGGATGTCTAATCCGAGTCGAATACCCTGTGAAGATAACTCCTGCGCACTGTCATCGCTTCGGTGATCTAAGGGCAGGCTCTGAGGGTCGCCGAAGCGATGCCGATGGGCAGGAACTTGATTGACGAGGTCTTGAATCGATGATCGCGTATCATCTCAAAAAACCGGGGGCGAGACTTCCGAAGTCTGCGCAGGTTTGTTCAAAACGAGCTCACAGTCCATAAGACTTCGGAAGTCTTCCCCACTCTATTGAGATGATACATGATCGCACTTCCCAACCGGGTTGTTCTGGTGGCGGGCGCGACGGGCGCTCTGGGCGGCGCGGTAGCGCGCGGCTTTCATGCGGCCAGCCAGATCACCGGCGCGGCGCTGCCGATCTACGGGCGCAGTTGAGCGCGTCAGGTTGGCCTCTGCCGATCTCGGAGTGTGCAAGATGACCGACGAACCGATCACCCCACAGAGCGTCTTCCCTGGCATGGACCCCTATCTGGAAGCCCCGGATATCTGGCCCGACTTTCATGATGCGTTCGCGGGGCAGCTGCGAACTGATCTGAACAGCTTGTTGCCGCCGCCCTACTATGCCCGTCTGCAGTCTCGGCCAGAGATAGGCATCACAATGTCGAGCGAACGGGTGCGTCGGATCGTTCCCGACCTCAGCGTCATGCGCCGTCAACTGCGCGAGGCGTCTGTCGCCTATGCCACGGCGCCCGTCGCGGTGCTCGAATACCCGCGCCAGCAGGCCACGCCAACTATCGATCTGCGCATTGCTTCTGATCCTCTGATGCACCGCTTCATCGAGATCCGCGACGGCCAGCGTCACCACAGGCTGGTGACGCTGATCGAGATCGTCAGCCCCTCCAACAAGCTGCCTGGACCAGACCGCCGCGCCTACGAGAGCAAGCAGATGGATATCCTGAGCAGCGACGCCAACCTGATCGAGATCGACCTGCTGCGCGGCGGGCGCCGCCTGCTGCCCTACCCCGAGCTGGAGGCCGCGGTCTACGACCTGGCCCCCGATTACCTGGTGTTGCTCAACCGCAGCGCGCTGCGCGAGGGCTACTGGATGGATTTCTCGCTCTACCCGATCTCGCTGCGCGAGCCGTTGCCCTGCATCCTGGTGCCGCTGGCCGAAGACGACCCCGATGTGCTGCTCGATCTGCAGGTGACGTTCTTCCAGACCTACGCGGGTGGACCTTATGCCCGCATGGTTGATTACACAGCCGACCCGGAGCCGCCGCTGAACGTCGAAGACGCCGCCTGGGCCGGCCAGCTTCTGGCCGCCAGCCCAAGCCTGCGACGCAAGACTTCGGAAGTCGCCGGTTGAGTGACGAAGCTGGCCTGCGCCCGAAGTCTCTTACAGCCAACCATGACCATCCATGACATCACCCTGACCATCACCCCCGAGCTGCCGGTCTGGCCGGGCGACCCGCCTGTGCGGCTGAGCCAGCCAGCGCATCTGGAGCGGGGCGACCTCTGCACCATCACCCGCCTGGATATCAGCGCGCACACCGGCACCCACCTGGACGCGCCCGCGCATTTCATCCCCGGCGGCGCCACCGTGGAAAGGCTGGACCTGGACGCACTGATCGGCCCGGCGCTGGTGGTGGATGCCCGCGGCCAGGGCGATCTGACGGCCGAGGTGCTGCAAGGGCTGGCCATCCCGCCCGGCGTGCAGCGCCTCTTGCTGCGCACCGACAACTCAGCCCTCTGGCAGCGCGGCGAGGCCCCCTTCGCCGAGGACTTCGTCGCCATCGCGCCCAGCGGCGCCGCCTGGCTGGTGGAACGCGGCGTGCGGCTGGTAGGCATCGACTATCTGTCGGTGGCGCCCTTCGACGATCCGGCGCCAACCCACCAGATTCTGCTGCGCGCCGGCGTGATCGCGGTCGAGGGGCTGGACCTGCGCGCCATCGAGCCGGGCGCATATCAACTGATCTGCCTGCCGATCAAGATCGGCGGCGCTGACGGCGCGCCCTGCCGCGCTGTGCTGGTCGATTGAGCCAACCATACGCCATGACCTACGAACAAATCCGTCTCACCTCGCTGGCTGCCTGCGCGGGCTGAGCGTCCAAGATGGCCCCTGAGGCCCTGGCGCACGTGTTGCGCCCCCTTGCCAGCCTGTTCAACCCGGCTGACCACCCCGATCTGCTGGTGGGGCTGGGCCGCGCCGACGATGCGGCCGTCTACCGTCTCAGCGCGGATCAAGCCCTGGTCGCCACGGTCGATTTCTTCACGCCCATCGTGGACGATGCCTACGCGTATGGCGCGATTGCCGCGGCCAACGCGCTGAGCGACATCTACGCCATGGGTGGCCGGCCGCTGTTCGCGCTCAACATCGCCGGGTTTCCGGCCAATCTGCCGGCCGAGCTGATCGGCGACATCCTGCGCGGCGGCGCTGAGAAGGTGAAGGAGGCGGGCGCAGCCATCGCCGGCGGCCATACCATCCAGGACAAAGAGCCGAAGTATGGCCTGGCCGTGCTGGGGCTGATCGATCCTGGCCGCGTGATGACCAAGGGGGGCGCGCGGCCAGGGGACAAGCTGCTGCTCACCAAGCCGCTGGGCACGGGCGTGATCACCACCGCTTTCATGCGCGATCTGACCAGCGAGGCGCCGATGGCCGCAGCCACAGCCAGCATGATGCGCCTCAACCGGGCCGCGTCCGAGGCCGCGCTGGCGGCCGGGGTGCAGGCTGCCACCGATATCACCGGCTTTGGCCTGCTGGGCCATGCCGCCGAGATGCTGGACGCGCCCGGCGTGGGCCTGCGCCTCTTCTTCGACCACCTGCCCTGGCTGCCCGGCGCGCAGGCTTTCGGCGACGAATGGGTCTATCCCGGCGGTGCGCACAACAACCGGGCCTATTTCGGCCCGCGTGTGGACTTCGACCCGCAGATCAGCGAGGCGATGCAGACCCTGTGCTTTGCGCCGGAGACCAGCGGCGGCCTGCTGCTGGCCGCGCCGCCGCAGCAGGTGGCGCAACTGCTGGCGCGGCTGGAACAAGCCTGGATCATCGGCGACGTAGTAGCGGGAGAGCCTCGCCTGCACGTACAGGCCGCGGCATAGGGGGCAGGCAGCGCCCGAACGGTGCGTCCGCGCCCGCTTTTCGCCGGCCAATCGTGTCATCTCAAAAAACCGGGGTCGAGACTTCCGAAGTCTGCGCAGGTTTGTTCAAAACGAGCTCACAGTCCATAAGACTTCGGAAGTCTTCCCCCTCTATT
>JAJTXO010000330.1 GCA_021463315.1 Caldilineales bacterium
CGGCCGGCGGGCCGGGCGCGGGCAGCCTGGAGGCCGCCATGCCGGGCCTGGTGCTGGACGTGCTGGTGGCCGAGGGGGATGAGGTCAGCCAGGGCCAGCCGCTGGTGCTGCTTTCGGCCATGAAGATGGAGCTACGCATCGCTGCGCCGGCCGCGGGCCGGGTGGCTAAGATTCGCTGCCAGGCCGGGCAGGTGGTGGAGCGGGGACAGGTGCTGGTGGAGTTGGCGCAGTGAAAAAGGGCCGGGCGGGCTTTATGGGGTGACAGGATCGGGCTGCGCCAGGGAACGCTCGTAGTCCGCGCGCTCCTGCATCTCGTGGCGCAGGGTGGCGATATCCTTCGGCACCAGGAAGATCACGGCCATATAGATCAAGCCACAGATCAGCCAGGCGATGGTGTTGATGCTCAAGATCGCCGTGCCCAGCGAGGCGCGGTCGGCGATGATGCCGGCCATCAGCGGGGCCAGCGCCGCGCCGGCCGATTCGATCAGGTATTGAATCGAGATGGCTGTGCTGCGCACCTCCGGCAGGGTCACATCCGAGACGGTGGAGACCATGTTGGGTCCGGCAAAGGGGATGAACAAAGCCGTGGCGGCCAGCAGGGCCAGGAAGAGCATCTGGTTCTCGGCCGGCACGGCCAAGGTCAAGACCATCAGCAGCGCGCCGAGCAGCACGCCAACCGTGGCGACAATGGCCCGGCCGCCGGGCGTGCGTTTGAACAGCGCGTCGCCCAACGCGCCGCCGATGGGATAGCCGACCGCCAGCACCAGCACGGCCACGGCCATGGTCACGAAGAGCGCCGTGCCCTCGTAGCCCCGCTCCTGCTCCAGATAGGTGAAGAACCAGAAATTGATCACGTTCCAGGGGAAGACGCCGAAGAAGCCTTGCAGGAAGAGCAGGCGCAGGGTGCGCTTTTTGAACAGCCCGCGCGCCACCGGCCAGCTAAAACGATAGGTGGTGCTCATCTCCAGGCCGGCCAGCTCCGGTTCGCTGCTGCCGCGCTGGGGCTCCTTGACGCCGAAGTAGATCACCGCGGCCAGCAGCACCCCCAAGGTGCCGGTGATGAAGAACACCGCGCGCCAGCCGATGGTGTCCCGCAGCGCCAGGGCCAGGATCATGCCGGCCAGAAAGCCCAGCGGCATGGCCAGTTGCAGCAGGCCATAGACCCGGCCGCGCTTGTCGGGGCTGAAATAGTCGGCGATCAGGCTGTAGATGCCGGGATAGCTGGAGTCGTCGATGCCGGTGCTGGCGCGCGTCACCAGAAAGGCGCGGTAGGTGGGGGCGATGGCGTTCAGCCAGGTGGTGGCGCCCCAGAGCAGCGAGGCCAGCGCCAGCAGCTTGGCGCGGGCGAAGCGGTCGTAGAGGTAGCCCCACACCGGATAGAACAGCGCGCCGACGATCAGCGCGCCCGTGCTGACCGCGCCCATCTGGGTCATGGTGATGCCAAAGGTCTCCATGATGTTGGGCGTCAGCGTGCCGATCAGCAGCTTGTCCGACTGATGCAGCAGCATGAAGAGGAAGAAGGTCGCGACGACAAACCAACGATGGCGAGATTTCAAGCGTCACCTCGATTCATTGGGCAGCTTCTTCGACTAACGCATCAAACACTGGCAGCAGATCGCCGCCATACTGCTCCAGGTACAACCGCACGCGGCGCACATCGGCGCCGGCGTTGACCAGCTCAACCACGTCCAGCAGATCCTGGCGGCGCCTGGCCCTGAGCTTCATGTAGATCAATGCCTCGATGGGCACCACGGCCAGCCCCTGGCTGAGGGATGGGTCATCCAGGACTTCTTCCAACTGCGGCCCAAGGGCTACCGGCGACAAATAGTCGATCCTCACGCCGTCGACCTCGATCGGCACACCTGGCCGGAAGGTAACCAGCACGCCGTGGTGCTCGAAAGCCTCCTCGCCCACCAGAAAATCGACATCGGCCGTAGCCCGAACGTAGCCGTGGGCGCCCACCGCCAAGCCGCCGGCCAGTGCATGGCGGATCCCTAATTGTTCCAACTGTACCGCCGTTTTGAGGGCGGCATCACGTACTTTGGGCGAGACGAAGTCCAGCGCTTCTTTGATGTCCATGAAGCCCACCTTTCTGCGGGGGAGTTGAGCATATGACAGGTGCATGGCCGTCTCGTTGGTGGTCGTTTGCAGCCGCATTGTACACAAGACGCCCTTGCCGGTCAAAGGTCGCCTGCGTCCGGCCCGTGCAGGGGCTTTATCGGCGCCCAGGCCCTCTAGCCAGGTACTGCCCGGCCACGCTCACCAGCAGCGCCAGCATGGCCACCTCCCGGCCAGGGCCGCCGCGTCGGCCAGCATCAGCGCGGCCAGGATGCCGGCCGCTGCCTGGTCGGGGCCGCCTGGCAGCAGGCGCAGCAGCCTGAGCATGGACATGGCGCGGGGCAAAAAGCAATCCGATTTCCCCGAAGAAATCGGACTGCTGAGCATGCTGTCAATGCAGCGTTATCAGCACATCGCCTTGGTTGACTGAGTTGCCTGGCTTGGCCTTGATGGTGGCGATGACGCCGGGCCGCGGCGCGCGCAGCTCGTTCTCCATCTTCATGGCTTCCAGAATCACCAGCGTCTGGCCGGCCTCCACCTCGGCGCCCTCTTCCACCAGCACCTTGACCACCAAGCCGGGGATGGGAGCCTTGATGGCCGAATCGCCCGCGCCGCCAGCCAGCGCGCCGCTCACCTGACTGGCCCGATAGGCGCGCTCGTCCAGCACCCGCACCTCGTAGCCCTCATAGCCCTGGCTGGAGACCATCACGCGGTAGCCGTGGCGCTCGGTTTCCTGAACGTGGACTTCGTAGGATTTGCTGTCCAGCAGCAGGGAGTAAAGATCCAGTTTGCCGATGCGCTGCAAGTCGGCGTGATAGCGCCGCCCGCCGATATGCAGCAGTCCCTCTTCGTCGATCTCAATTTCGTAGATCTGACCGCCGCCGACCGGCGCGCCGGTGGGGGCAATGGTGGCAATGTACTTCATTGCTGACTCCTATCCGTGCCCACCGCTCCTCTCCCCGCGAGAGAGGAACGATGGGTGAGGACGCTACCGTTTCCAGCCTGCGCCGCGCTTCCAGGCAGAGCCGGTCTGGGCAGCCGCCGGAGACAAGACAGTGGCCTGCTGCCCCTTGCCGTGGGCCACCAGGGCGGCCGCGATCGCTGCGCTCAGCTCCATCTCCGGTCGTTCGATCAGGCTGACGCTGAAGCGGTCTTGCAGGAAGTTGGTGTCGAAGGTGCCCCACATGAATTGGGTGCTGTTCATGATCTGTTGGTGGAAGGGTATCGAGGTCTTGATGCCGCCGATGCGATACTCGTTCAGCGCTCGCCGCATGCGCAGCAGCGCCTCGGCCCGGTTCTCGCCCCAGACGATCAGCTTGGCGATCATGGGATCGTAGAACAGGCTGACCTCGAAGCCTTCGTAGATGCCGCTTTCCACCCGCACGCTGGGGCCGGTTGGCTCTTGCAAGGTGGTGATGACGCCGCCCGAGGGCATGAAGTTGTTGATCGGATCCTCGGCGGTGATGCGGCACTCGATGGCCCAGCCCTTGTGTTTGATCTCTTCCTGCTTCCAGCGCAGGCGCCGGCCGTCGGCAATGGACATCATCTCCTTGACGATATCCACGCCCGTGACCAGCTCGGTGACCGGGTGCTCGACCTGGAGGCGGGTGTTCATTTCCAGGAAATAGAAATTGCCGCTTTGGTCCAGCAGAAACTCCATGGTGCCGGCGCTGTAGTAGCCGACGGCTTTGGCAGCCTTGACGGCCACTTCGCCCATGCGTGCCCGCAGGTCGGCGTTGACCGCCACCGACGGCGCTTCCTCGATCAGCTTCTGATGGCGGCGTTGAATCGAGCACTCCCGCTCGCCCAGGTGGATGACATTGCCATGTTTGTCGCCCAAGATCTGGATCTCGATATGGCGCGGGCGCTCGATCAGCTTCTCCAGATAGACGGTGTCGTCGCCGAAGGCGTTTTTGGCCTCGCGGCGGGCTGCGCCCAGCGATGGCTCCAGCTCCGCGGGCGTGCGCACCACGCGCATGCCCTTGCCGCCGCCGCCGGCCGAGGCCTTGATCAAGACCGGGAAGCCGATGGCCGCGGCCTCGGCCTGGATCTCCTCATCGTGCAGCCCCGCGGCTGTGCCTGGCACCACCGGCACGCCGGCCGCGATCACTGTGTTGCGGGCGCTGATTTTGTCGCCCATCAGGCGCATCGCTTCGGGGGAAGGCCCGATGAAGACGATGCCCGCGTCGATCACCGCCTGCGCGAAGTCGTCGTTCTCAGCCAGGAAACCATAGCCCGGATGGATCGCGTCGGCGCCCGACTTCTTGGCCACATCGATGATCTTGTCGATGCGCAGATAGCTTTCGGCCGAAGGGGGCGGGCCGATGCGATAGGCCTCATCGGCGTAGCGCACGTGCAGGGCGTTGCGGTCCGCGTCGGAATAGACGGCCACCGTCTCCACGCCGCGCTCCTCGCACGCCCGCAAGATCCGCACGGCAATCTCACCGCGATTGGCAACCAACACTTTTTTGAACATGAGGATACCTTTTGGGAGGAGGTAGATTGGTAGATTGGTAGATCGGTAAATTGGTCGTGTAGCGCGCGACTAATCTACCAATGCATCAATCACCGCTCTGCCAATTTACCAACATACCGATCACCGCTCTACCAATTTACCAACGCACCAATCACCGCTCTACCAATCTACCAACGCACCAATCACCGCTCTACCAATCTACCGTCACAAACACTTGATCCGGCGCGAAGGACTGTCTGGGTAGGCCATGCAGCCAGCGCAAGACGCCGAAGGATGGATGCAGGGGATCCAGCACCAGCCGTTGGATGTCTACAATGCTGCCCTGCACCGGTTGCCAGAGCAGGTCGCCTATGTCCAGGGCCAGCAGGCCCCGCAGGCTGGCCACGCCCATCAGCCAGTCGCCCACGGCCAGCCCGAAGGGCACGCCAGCCGGCTCCGGCTGATCAGGGTCGATCAAATCGAGGCGCAGCGGCAGGCCGCAGTCCAACAGCGCCTGGCAGAAGGTCTCGTCGCGGCCCCGATGGCGCTCGATCTGGCTGATGCGGCCGCAGAAGACGCTGCGCTCCAGATTCAGCGGCTTGAAGGCTGGCGGGCCGTAGTTGACGCGCTCAAACCAGTTGGCCGCGTCATCGCGGCCCGGCAGCAGCGGCCCGGCGTCCAGTTGCACGGTCAACGGCAGGCCCACCATGACGCCGCCGCGTTCGTTGGCAGCAAATTGTTCGTCGGAAAGAATGAAGGTGGCGCGCATGGGATGACAGGGTGACAGGGTGACAGGGTGACGGGGTGACAGGGTGACAGGGTGACGGGGTG
>JAJTXO010000331.1 GCA_021463315.1 Caldilineales bacterium
GTGCTCGTCGTGATAGGAGCCATCCTGGTAGAGGGCCTCGCGGCGCGTGCCTTCCAGGCGAAAACCGGCCTTCTCGTAGGCGCGCATGGCCCGCCGGTTGAAGTCGAACACCTCCAGCTCCACCCGGTGCAGGTTCAAGGTGTGAAAGGCAAAGCGCAGCGCGGCGCGAGTGGCCTTGGAGCCGTAGCCCTTGCCCCAGTAGTCGCGCTCGCCGATGACGATGCCAAAGTTGCAATGGCTGCTGATCCAGTCCACGCGATGGAGGCCGACATTGCCGATGTGCCGCCAGCCGTCCCCGGCCGGGACCTCGATGCCGAAGAGGTAGTCGTCGGTCCGATCCAGCCGCGCCTCGAACCAGCGCTCCTCCTTGGCCTTGGACATGGGCTCGAACATCAGCAGGTAGCGCCGCACCTCCGGATCGTTGAACCAGCGTAGGAAGGTGGGAATGTCCTCGCGCTCGACAGTGCGCAGGCGGATGTCATCTTCGTAGATCATGGCTGTAGTCTCCTGTCTCTGTTCCCGTCGGCAGCAATAGACACCGTTACCACTCAGGCCAGGGGTATCATCTCAATAGATTGGGGAAAACTTCCGAAGTCTTATGGACTGTGAGCCCGTTTTGAACAAACCTGCGCAGACTTCGGAAGTCTCGACCCCGGTTTATCGTTCATGACCCATTGGATCCCCACTCGGCCGCAAAGCGCTGGATGTCCACCACATCGACGCGGCCGTTGCCGTCCACGTCGTACAGGGGGCTGAAGTTCCACTGGCCGCTCTGCGCCAGCCAAGCCGAGGCAGGCCGCGCGATATCCAGGCTGTCCACCAGGCCGCTGCAGTTCAGATCGGCCCAGTAGCAGGTGGTGCGCAGGCCAGCCATATGGGCAAAGGTGGCCAGCGAGGCCTGGGACATGGCCCGATAGTAGGCGTTGTTGTAGTGCTGGACGCGGTCGTTGATGGTGTGGTAGTACGCGTGGAAATCTCTGGGAATGCCCGGATCCGCGGTGTAGTTCTCGATGGCCAGGATCGCGGGGATGTTGTAGTTCCAGAAGGAGGAGTGGTCGCTGGCGGTGATGCCGTTGTCGTAGCGCACCGGCGTCAAGGGCAACTGATAGGCGCTGACCACGTCGATGAAGAGGTTGGCCAGGGTTGTGTTGTTGGGCACCGAAGCACGGGAGTGAACATCCATATCCGGTCCACTGACGGCGTCCCAGGCGATCATATCCATGTTTAGCACGCCGCGGATATCCTGGTTCTGTACCATAGCGGCATAGGCCTTGCTGCCGTACATGCCCTGCTCCTCGCCGGTGAACAGCGCAAAGCGCAGCGTGGCGTCGAAGTTATAATGCGACAGAATCTCAGCCGCCAGCAGCAGGGCCACCGAGCCGCTGCCGTTGTCGTCCGCGCCGGGGGCCAGGGTGGCAGGGTCGCCCGACGTGTTGTCAAGGTGAGCGCTGATGATCACGATGCCGGCATTGGGATCCAGGCCCGGCTTCTCTGCGATCACATTGGGCGGCCGGCTGGCGTTCCAGGTGTGCGTGGTGACGTTCAGGCCCAGCCGCGCCAGGCGTTCGGCCATGTAGGTGCTGGCCATCATGGAAGACTGCGGCGGCGGGTTGCCGGGCGAGTAGCGGGTGACGATGGTGAAAGGCTGGCCCATGATGACGGTCGGCGTCTCGCCGCTCAGCTCGTTGGCGTAGGCCAGCAGCCGGCTCTGGGTGAGCTGGTCGATGATCTGCTGCACCATGGGCAACGGAGTGATGCTCTCAGGCAGGCGCAGCGGCTGGCGTTCGATCCAGCGCAGCGGCTGGTCCAGCCGCCACATGCCCTTGTCCAGCGTGAACTGCTGGCCCGTCTCCAGCCGGCGCACCGCGCGCACGCCGTCGTTGTAGAGCTCCACGCCCGGCCGCTGCCAGTCAGCCAGCGCACCGGTCAGATCCACCATCAGATAAGCCGCGCCGGCCGCGTCGGCGTCCAACACCCGCACCGCATAGCCGCGGGCCTTTAGCCAGTCCAGCCCGGCCAGGTCGGCCCGCGCCAGCACGTAGGCCTGGGGCAGGGTCTCCACTGCCAGCACGGCCAGCGGCGCCTGGGCCAGAGTGCGCACGGCCTCCGGCGCGTCAGGCAACGCCACCCGCACCAGCATCTCGGCGCCGGGCGACGGGGCCGCGTGGGCGCCGGCCACCGGCACGGCGATCAACAACAGCGCGAGGAGCAGATTGGTAAGCATCAGCGTGGGACGTGGCATCGGGAACCTCCGGGTGGGGAATGACAAGGCGTGCGCGCTATTCTACTCGCGAACGCCCGAACACGCTAACTCGCCGCCCGCGTTTGCCGCCCCTCGATCCCAGGGGCGTCCCGCCCGACTCCGGCCGGGCGCGCTCCCGACCCGGGGAACTTGTTTTTCGCTGGTCCTGAAGCAAGCTCCACAGCGCGCACACCAGCTTGCTTCAGCATGCTTCCGCTGTGTCAGCCTGCGGTTTCAACCGCAGGCCAGCATCGCCGCCGAATGAATTCGGCGGCTGACACGCCCAAGCATGCTGAAGCAAGCTCCACAGCGCGCACATTAGCTTGCTTCAGCATGCTTCCGCTGTGTCAGCCTGCGGTTTCAACCGCAGGCCAGCGTCACCGCCGAATGAATTCGGCGTCTGACACGCCCAAGTATGCTAAGGACCTGTCACGAGAGAGGATTGCATCCCCATCCCTCCTGGCGTACAATGGCTGGGCCATGAACGACCAACCCCGCGCCCTGTTGCACATCGATCTGGACGCCTTCTTCGCTGCCGTGGAGATCCTGGAAAACCCCGCGCTGGCTGGCCAGCCGGTGCTGGTCGGCGGCCGGCCCAGCGAGCGCGGGGTGGTGGCGGCCGCCTCCTACCCGGCCCGCGCCTTCGGCTGCCGCTCGGCCATGCCCATGGCCCAGGCGCTCAAGCTGTGCCCGCAGGCCATCGTGCTGCCGGTGCGCCACAGCCTCTACCGCCAATACTCGCGCCGCGTCATGGCCCTGCTGTACGAATTGACCTCGCTGGTGGAGCAGGTCAGCATCGACGAGGCCTTTCTGGAGCTGACAGAGCAGGTGGCCGCTTGGGAGGAGCTGATCGAGATCGCCCGCCGCCTGCAACGCCAGGTGCGGGAGGAGATCGGCCTCTCCGCGTCGTTGGGGGTGGCCGCCAACAAGCAGGTGGCCAAGGTCGCGTCGGATTATGACAAGCCGGGCGGGCTGACCGTGGTGCGGCCTGGCCATGAGGCGGCCTTTCTGGCCCCGCTGCCGGCCCGCGCGCTGTGGGGCGTCGGCCCGGTGACGGCCGCCCGGCTGGCCAGCATGGACGTACACACCGTGGGCGAGCTGGCCAGCCTGCCCGACGCAACCCTGCGCGCCGCGTTTGGCCGGCATGGGCCGGAGCTGGGCAGCCGGGCCAGGGGCGAGGACGATAGCCCCGTCATCGCCGAGCATGTGCGCAAATCGATCAGCCAGGAGCGCACCTTCGACCGGGACATCGCCGAGCTGCGGCCGCTGAAGCAGCACCTGTGGCGCATGAGCCAGGCCGTGGCGGGCTATCTGCAAGGCCGCGAGCTGGCCGGCGGCGTGGTGGCCATCAAGCTGCGCTACAGCGACTTCACCACGCTCACCCGCCAGATGACGCTGCCGCTGCCCAGCGACGACGCGGTGGAGATCTACCGCGCGGCCCTGACCCTGCTGGAGCGGACCTGGGAGGGCGGCCGGCCCGTGCGCCTGCTGGGCGTCGGCGCGCACCAGCTCAGCCAGCCCAGCCGGCAGTTGTCGCTGTTCGACGACCCGGCCGGCGTAGCGTCTGGCAAGCGCTTCGACGGCAACCAGACATAACCAACCCATTGACTTTCCCGTGAAAGATGTTACAATAAGGGTGGGAACGGCGTCTCACGGTGCTATGCTGTAACGCAGTTGGATGGTGAATCATGTCTGGCATGACGACGACGCAGCAAGATCGCCAACTGATACCTGCAGAACTGCACATCCGCCTCTTGGGCCTGCCGCAAGCGCGGTGGCGAGGTGAGATGCTGGAAATGCCGCGGCGCCAGGTGCGCGCCTTGCTCTACCGCCTGGCCGCCGATACCCGACCCGTCGCGCGCGATGGACTGTGTTTTCTATTCTGGCCCGACGCCGGCGACGCGACTGCGCGCCACAACCTGAGCCGGCTCCTTGCGATTCTGCGCGCGACTCTGCCCGACCCGAACCTGCTCATGGCGCACGACGACCAAATCGCTCTGCGCCGGCCGTGCATCTGGACCGACACACAAGCGTTTTCCGACCTGCATTTGGCCTGGAGCTCACACGGGGACATCGCCAGCCTGCGCCAGGCGGCCGACCTGTGGCGCGGGCCGTTCTTGGAGGGCTTCTCTCTGCCCGACAGCCCTGAGTTCGACGCCTGGCTGAGCCTGGAGCGGGAGCACTGGACACGCCTCACACTACAAATCCTGTCGGCGCTGACTGACGCACTGGCTATCGAGCGCGACTACGCCGGCGCCATCGGCTACGCCCTGCGCACCCTGGCTCTGGACGAGTTGGCCGAAGACGTTCACCGCCGTCTGATCGAGCTCTACGCGCTCAATGGCAAGCGCAGCGCGGCGTTGCAGCAATACGAACGGTGCGTCACCGTGCTGGAGCGCGAGCTGGGCGTCGATCCAATGCCCGAAACCCAGGCCGTGTATCGCGCCGTCCTGCACGACGGCACGGGTGGCGCACGAAGCGCCGCCAGCCGGCCACAAGACCTGTGGCCTGTGCCCAGGACGCCGCTGATTGGGCGCGCGGCCGGGCTCTGCGCGCTGCACGAAGCCTATCGCCAGGCACGGGCAGGCCACGGCAGCGCGTTCCTGGTCAGCGGCGAGCCGGGAGTGGGTAAGTCCCGGCTGATGCAGGAGTTTGCCGGCCGGGTGCGCAGTCAGACGCTGGTGCTGGCTGGCCGCTGCTACCCTGAGACGCGCACCACCCCCTACCAGCCGCTGGTCGAGGCGCTGCGGCCCCATCTGGACACTCGGCGTTTCGAGTTCGAGGCTGGCGAGCAACCGCCCTGGCTGGCTGCTCTGGGCCAGCTATTCCCTGAGCTGCGCCCAACACGTGGCGACCTGGCGCAAGCGCCAGCCGGCGAGCCAGGCTGGGCGCGCACCCGGCTCTTCGAGGCCCTGGAAACCCTCGTGCTGCGGCTGGCGCAAGGAGCGCCGGCCCCAGTGCTCATCCTGGACGACCTGCACTGGGCCGACAGCGCGAGTCTGGACTGGCTGGCGTTCATGGGCCGGCGCCTGCACAGCCGCCCGCTGCTGGTTGTGGGCGCCTATCGCACCGAAGAAGCCAGCACGCTGAACGCGCT
>JAJTXO010000332.1 GCA_021463315.1 Caldilineales bacterium
ATGGCAGCCTATCCTGACAGCGGCGTGGACCTGCTGATGGGGGTGGGCGGCGTGGCCGAGGGTGTGATCGCGGCCTGCGCCATCAAGGCGCTGGGCGGCAAGATGCTGGGCCGTCTGGCGCCGCAGAGCGAGCCAGAGCGCGGCGAGGTGCAGGCGGCTGGCCTGGACATGCAGCGCATCCTCTCCAGCGACGAGATGGTGCGGGGCAATCAGATCTTCTTTGCGGCCACCGGCATCACCGATGGCTTGCTGCTGCGCGGCGTGCGACGGCACGGCTATGAGGCCGACACCAACTCGTTGGTGCTGCGCGCCGAGACCGGCACACGGCGCATTCTCCACACCACGCACCAGGTGAGCTGGCAGGACGACGAAGGATGAGCGCTCGAATCGATCGGGCAAAGAGCCCTACACCCTTCGATTCGAGTCTCTCCGGGGTGCGACGCCAGGATGGCGCCCAATGCCCGGCGCCTGGGGCTGAGCAATTGCTGGGCAGCTACCGCTTTCCAGGACAACACATACCATGACAGACACCACCATGACTGAGCCAGCCGGCCGCAGACGACGGCGCTTGCTCACCACGGCAGCCATGCTGCTGCTGTCGCTGTTGGTCGCCCTGCTGCTGGCCGAGGGGCTGGTGCGTCTGGCCAACGGCGTGGGGCTGGTCGATCTATCGGCCAGCCTGGCCGAGTTGCCCGCCGCGGGGGGCGACGAAGCGGTGCAACTGAACGCGACCGACGGCGAGCAGCCGCTGTACATCAGCGACCCATCGTTGCACCATCGCATGGCAGCCAACTGGAACGGCTTCTTCCCCGAGGAGATCGTGCAGGATGTGGGGCGCAGCCAGGTGCCGATCCGCACCAACAGCCTGGGACTGCGCAGCGCGGAGCTGGCCGAGCCCAAGCCAGCCGATCTCTTCCGCATCCTGGCGCTGGGCGATTCGGTCACCTTTGGCTGGGGCCTGCGCGGCGAGGACAGCTATTCCAGCCAGCTCGCCAGCCTGTTGGCCACCCTGCGGCCCCAGCAGCGCTTCGAGGTGGTCAACGCGGGCGTCAGCGGCTATGGCCCCTGGCAACAGGTGCGCTGGCTGGAGCAGACGGGCCTGGACCTGCAGCCCGATGTGGTGGTGGTGCAGGTGCATCTAAACGACGCGGCCGACGATCTGTGGGGCGCACTGGGCCAGCAAAGTGGCCAGCAGGGGTGGCTGGCCCAGCGCAGCCTGTTGGCCCGGCTGGCGCAGCGGGTGCTGGGCAACGCCGCGCCAGCCAGCAGCGCGCCCTGCGCCAACGATTGGAAGGTCGGCGTCAACGAAGTCTGCTGGCAGCGCACCGAGGGCTTCCTGGACAAGCTGCACAGCGAGGCCGCGGGCACAGGCGCAGTGACAGTGCTGATGCCATCGCCGATGCGCTGGCAGGTGGAGCCGGGCGTGCGCGACAGCCGCGCCTGGGTGGATGCCGCCCGCTACCAGGAGGTGCTGCGCGCGTATGCCCAACGCAACGGCTGGCTCTTCGTCGATCCGCTGCCCGCCTTTCGCAAGAGCCAGGCCGAAAACCAGGGGCAGACGCTCTTTCTGGATGTGGGCCACCCCAACGAGGCGGGCCAGCGCCTGATGGCGCAGGAGCTCTACAGCGCGCTCAACCAAGCCGGCGCGCTACCCTAACACATCCAGGGTGAATGATCCCACAGCGAACACCAGCCACATAGAACGCAAAGAACGCAAAGAAAGGCTGAAGCTCCCTGGCGTTCCTTCTGTTCTGTGTGTTCTTTGTGTTCTCTGTGGCAATTCCCTCCCAAAATACCAGCCACACAGAACGCAGAGAACGCAAAGAGAGACCGTAGCCCCCTGGCGTTCTTTCTGTCTTTGCGTTCTTTGTGTTCTCTGTGGCAACTCCCCCCCCAGAATACCAGCCACACAGAACGCAGAGAACGCAAAGAAAGACCGCAGCTCCCTGACGTTCTTTCTGTCTTTGCGTTCTTTGTGTTCTCTGTGGCAATTCCCTCCCAGAACCCCAGCCACACAGAACGCAGAGAACGCAAAGAAAGGCTGAAGCTCCCTGGCGTTCTTTCTGTTCTGTGTGTTCTTTGTGTTCTTTGTGGCAACTCCCTCCCTGATTCTGACTTGTCCGGGTCAGGCCTTTGAAAGCGACTCGAGTCGTCACTACTCGTCGAAGAAGGCTTGCGTCACAGTCTCCCAAGCTTCGTCGTAGAAGAACGTGGCCGTCACCCTCTGCCCAGCCAGCACAGCCGATAGCCACAGCCGCGTATCGTCCCACATGCGCGCCAGCGGCAGCGCATCCAGCCCATGCCACTGGGGCTCGATCTCATCGCTTGGCGTGGGCTCTCCTTGCCAGGCCCGCACCACAAAGACGGCCATCAGGAAATCCTTGTCAGGAGAAGCGGGGAAACGAAAGAGGAGGCGCGCGGCCGGCTGCATCTGGCTGGCATCGGCCAGCAGACCGGCCTCCTCGCGCAGCTCGCGCGCCGCGGCCGCAGCCAGATCCTCGCCCGGCTCCGCCTTGCCGCCGATGCTAACCACCTTGCCCTGGCCGAAGCCGCGCCGCTTGACGCCCAGCAACACGCGACGACCGGCTTCGTCCATGGGCAAAGCGGCCGCGACCTGGGGCATCGATCGCGGGGTGGCGAGGCTCATCCCAGCGCGCTCCCAACGCCCAGGGCAAAGCGCAGAGTGAGCAGGGCCGCCAGGGCGACGACGATCAGCGCCAGCGCCAGCCAGTCAGTGCGGCTGAAGCGGATATCCTGCCAGACGGTGCGCGGCTGGCCGGAGCCAACCCCGCGCGCGGCCAGCGCCAGGCCCAGCGTGTCCCCCGTGCGCAGCACCTCGATGATCAGCGCCACCACCACCGGCGTGACGCCGCGCAGCCGGCCCCGCAGATCCCCGCGCGCGGTCTGCCAGCCGCGCGCGGCCTGCGCCTCCTGGATCTGGCCGATGGTGTGGGTGAAGGTGGGGATATAGCGCAGGGCGATGGCCAGGGTCAGCCCCCACTCGAAGGGCAGTCCCAGCCGCACCAGGCCGCGCACCAGCTCGTTCTGGCGGGTGGTGAAGAGGATGACGAAGAAGAGCAGCGACATGCCGATGACGCGGGTGGCCGTGGCCACGCCCGCCAGTACGCTGGGCCAGGTGACGGTCAGCGGCCCCAGCTCGAACAACACCGGCCCTGGCAGGCGGGAAAAGAGCGGAAAGACCAGCAGCACCACCACCAACACCCGCCCCAACTGCCGCCAGACCCAGGCGATCTGGCCGACCGGCGTCCGGGAGCTCAGCAGCAGGAGATGGACGCCGGCCAGCAGGGCCAGCAAGGCCGCGACGCTGTCAAAGACCACGAACAAGAGGGCGTAGCCCAGCGTCAGCGCGATCTTGACGCGCGGGTCCAGGCGCTGCAGCCAGCCATCGGTGGGAACATACAGATCGAACAGCATACCAATCGGCGTCAATCCACGAACAGCGGAACCAGCTCGAATCGATCCACATCCACCAGTCCCATGTCGGTCAGCTTGAGATGCGGGATCACCTCCAGCGCCATGAAGCTCATGGCCATGAAGGGATCGTGCAGCTCGCTGCCCAGGGCGTGGGCCGCGGCCAGCACGGCGTCGAACTCGCGGCGAATCTGATCGATGGGCTGGCTGGACATCAGGCCGGCGATGGGCAGGGCCAGCCGGGCCAAAATCTGGTCGCCCTGGGCCACGGCCAGCCCGCCGCCCATCTCGGCCACGGCGCGGCCCGCCGCCATCATGCTGGCGTCGTCTGCGCCAACGATCACCAGGTTGTGATGATCGTGCGCCACCGAGGAGGCCAGCGCGCCGGCGCGCAGCCCGATGTTCTGGATGAAGCCCTTGCCCACCCGGCCGCTGGCGTGATGGCGCTCGATCACGGCCATCTTGAGCAGGTCACGGCCGACATCGGCCACGGCCAGCCCCTCGCGCACGGTGGCGTCCACGATCAGATGCTCGGTGACCAGTTGATTCTCGATCGCGCCGATGGCCCGCACGCGGCGGCCGGCCGCGGGAATGGCCAGATCGATCTGCGCCCAGTCCACATGGATGCTGGCGGGCAGCGGCGCGGGCGCGACGGCTGGCGGCGGCGTCAGCATGGCCCCATCCTGGGCGACAAGCTGGCCCGCCACGTAGACCAGTCGCGGCCGCAGGTCGTCCAGGCGGTCGAAGACGATCAGATCGGCGCGCCGGCCGGGGGCGATGGCGCCGCGATCGTGCAGGCCGAACCACTCGGCGCTGTTGAGGGTGGCCATCTGAACGGCGGTCACCGGGTCGATGCCATAGGCGATGGCCGTGCGCACCATATAGTCGATGCCCCCCTGGTCCAGCAGATCGGCCGGCTGGCGGTCGTCGGTGCAGAAGCAGCAGCGCCGGCTGTTGGCCGGGGTCACCAACGGCAGGAGCGTGGCCAGGTTGTGCGCATTGGTGGCCTCGCGGATCAGGATGTACAACCCACGGCTCAGCTTCTCGGCGGCCTCCTCCACGGTGGTGCATTCGTGGTCGGAGCCGATGCCGGCCGCCACATAGGCGTTGAGCTGCTGCCCCCCCAGGCCGGGCGCGTGGCCGTCCCGCGGCCGGCCGGCAAAGCCTCGCAGCTTGGCCAGAACCTCGGGCGCGGCGGCTACCACGCCGGGATAGTTCATCATCTCGGCCAGCCCCAGCACGCCGGGAGCCTCCAGCAAGGTCAGCAGATCGCTGGCCTCCAGCCGCGCGCCGGCCGTCTCCATCGCGGTGGCCGGCACGCAGGAGGGGAGGTTGACCCAGATGTCCAGCGGCGTCTTCTGCGCGGCATCGAGCATGAAGCGGATGCCGGCCAGGCCGTGGACGTTGGCGATCTCGTGGGGATCGGTCACCACGGTGGTGGTGCCGCGCGGCAACACAGCGCGGGCAAACTGCGGCGGCGTGGCCATGGAGCTTTCGATGTGAACGTGGGCGTCGATCAGGCCGGGGGCCACGTAGGCAAAGGCCAGGTCGATGCTCTGCCGGGCCTGGTAGCCGGGGCCCAGGCCGACGATCTGCCCGCCGGCGATGGCGATGTCTGTGCGCTCGATCTGGCCGGAAAAGACGTTGATCAGGCGGGCGTTGCGCAACAGCAGCTCGGCCGGCTCTGCCCCGCGGGCGATGCGAATCGTTTCTGCCAACTGCATGAACGGACCTCCTTGTCGGTTCTGGCGCGCGTCAAAGGTTTGGTGGCGAGATTTTACCATCAAACGGATTGCCCGTCTACTGCGCAACACCCAGATCAGCCGCGCTGGACCCGGCGGGACGCCTGGCCGATCGTGTGAGGCCGCGCTGGACCCGGCGGGACGCCTGGCCGATCGTGTGAGGC
>JAJTXO010000333.1 GCA_021463315.1 Caldilineales bacterium
TCTGCCACAGAGGCTATGACTCCGGCCACCACGATCAGGTCATCAGCCGTCGTGTCAGGCGCCGACTCGATGACAGTAACGACATTCCTGACCACCACCGCCATCATATCGCCTTCGCAACCGGTCACCATGACCACGGTGGCGACGACGACGCTTCCACTTCCGCCAGAGCTGACGGGCGCGCAGGCTCAGCCTGTCCTCCCCAAGCAACCCGACGTCGTCCGCCTGGTGTTCTTTGCCTACCTGGGCGCGTATCTCTATTCCTTGATCGAGCTTGTGCGCCGCTACAACACCTTCGACCTGCAGCCGCAGGTCTACGCGTCGATCCTGGTGCGCATGGTGGCAGCAGTCATCTTGGTCTTCGTCGGAGCGGCAACCATCTTCAACGCGCCATCGACCTATCAGAGCCCACCCGCTGCGCCCGGCTTTGCCACCCTTTGGCTGCCCGGCATCCTGGCTTTCGTGATCGGCGCCTTCCCCAGCCGCGGCCTCGACTGGTTCCGCCGCCTGGCCGATCCGGTGCTGACAGGACGCAATCCGGCGACGCCCAACGTGTTGCCCTTGGACAATCTGCAGGGTATGAGCACCTGGCATGCCGCGCGGCTGGAGCAGATCGGCATCGACGACGCCCAGAACCTGGCCGGCGCCGACCTGCGCAAGCTGCTGCTGACCACCCAGTTCGACACCCAGGTGATCGTCAACTGGGTCGACCAGGCCATTCTGTACAGCAAAGTGGGCAGCGACATCATCAAGTTCCGCGAGAAGAACATCCCCACCTTCACAGCGCTGCGCCGAGCGATCAAGGAGATCCTGCCTGCGCAGGATCGCAGCGAGGCCGACAAGCTGGCGATTCAACTGGGCTTACAAAGCTTCACCGAGCTACAAGCCTTTGCTGTCGATGCAGGCTTTCCTAACTATCACAACCTGGCGGAATTCTATGCCCGCTCGGCTCAGGTCACCTCGCGCTACGCACAAGAGGCGCAGGAAGCCATCATCGGGCAGGCGCGCTTCCAGAATTTCGACGAGGCGATCGCCTATGGCGAGGATTTCCTTCACTTGCGGCTCAGCGCGCCCGATGCCGGGCTGCTGCGCACGCTGGGCACGGCCTATTACCAGCGCGCCATGAGCCGCAAACGGCGCGGCAAGCTCGAGAAAGCTGTTGCGGATTTCGACCTGGCCATGCAGCGGTTCGACGCAGCCAGCGCGCTCGAACCCGACAACGCAGACGCCTACTACGGGCGGAGCCTCTGCTGGCTGGAAAAACCGCCCGTGCCATCCATGGCGGAGCAAGAGCAGTGGCAGCATGCGATCAACGACTGCAACGACGCCATCGCCCGCAATCGTAGCTTCGCCGAGGCCTTCAACACCTTGGCGCTTGCCCATCAGCGGCAGGGCAACCGGGTGCTGACCCAACAGAACCTGGCAGAGGCGTTGCGCCTGAACGACCGGCTGGCCGCGGCCTACTTCAACCGCGGAGATCTGTACAACCTGATGGCGCAGGAAGAGGGCGATGCCGGCAGGATGCAGAGCTACGCCGCCAACGCCAACGAAGACTTCGAAAAGGCCTACCTGTGCGGCCATAGCGACAGAGGCGGCATTCACCTGGGCCAGGGCATGGCGCTGCTTCTTCTTGCCAGCCAAGAAAGCGACGCTGACCGAAAAATCTCCCTGCTGCAGCGGGCAGAAAGCCATCTGACGGAAGCTATCGGCCTGCTGGAGGAGTCCCGGCTTCCAAATGCCTACCTGACGCGCGCCAAGGTGCTCATCAATCGCGGCTCGGATTGTTACGCGCGCGCCAAGACGGATCTGGAATGGATCATCGGCCGCGATCCCGCCTCCGCGCTTGCCATCACACCGCAAGCCCAAGTCGCGCTCATCAACCTCGAGACATTGTGAGGAATATGCCCCATGGGAAATTGGAACGAACAACAATCGCTGGAACAATCCTACATCCGCTCACAGACCAGCACCTGGGATCAGAGCATCACAAGCCAAGGCCCCGTTGCCAAGGGTGTGCCGTTCATGGCTGAGGCGCCGAAATCCTCCGAATGCTTTCAGAAGATCTACAATACGCTCATCGCCAATCTCGGCGGCGACAGGTTCATCTATGGCGTCAGAGCGGTGGCCGCCCTCGAACGTGAGCTCCGCCGGGCCAAGGAACATGGCGATCCGAAAGAAATCTATCAAACGGAGATCCTTGAATCGCTGGCAAAGCTGCAAAAACTGGACCCTGCCATTGCGGCCCAAACGCAGGATTGTCTGCGCAAAGGGGCCAGCGATCTGCAGTCGGAGGAGTGCAAAAGCCTGTTCGTAGAACTACTTGACAAGAGCGCCGCGTTGGTTACAGCGGCAGGATGAGCGCTGTTGCACCGGCTGATTGAAAGGATACACCATGTCTGGCGAGACGCCCACCGCGAAGACCCAACAAGCTGGCAGTGAAGAACCGGAGCTTCCCCTGCCCTGGAGCCAGATTCAGTCGGCTATCTGGCTGATCGGTCTGGCGATTCTCTTCTGGCAGGACTGGTTCTGGCCAGGGATTCTGGTGCTGACGGCCATCAGCGGTGTGAGCCAGGCGCTGATGCAGTGGTACGTCAAGCGCCAGCAGGAAGAGCGCCTGGCCGCGCAGCGCCGCGCCGATTGGCTGCCCGGCAAATGCCCCAACTGCGGCGCACCGCTGAGCGTGACTACGATCCACTGGACCGGCCCAGAGACGGCCGACTGCCCCTACTGCAACGCGCATTTGAAAGCGGCGACGCGAGCATAGCGTCACAGAATTCGGAAGTCGCCGGTTGGGCCGCGAGCCCGATTTTGCGCGACGAACTCCGATCAGGCGGGCAGCCGGCGACTTCCGAATTCCACGCGGGCTGTCAGAATCGCCTCCAATACTCCCCCAGCAATCGCCAACGACTTATCTGAGATGGTAAAACAGTAGCGTGGCTCGGCGCGGGCGTCCAGGTCGCCGATCTTCATGCCGGTATGCACGGCGACGCTGGGGTGGACGATGCCGCGCAGCACGCCGTCGAAGGGCGCGACAACGGGGAGATCCTGCATCCGGGCGATAACCTGCCCCTCTGCCACCGACGAACCAATGGGGACCAGGGCGTGGACCAAGCCGTCAACCGGCGCGCGCAGCACGCGCGCGCCGCGATAGCCGCCCACCTCGCCCGGCGTCTTAGTATCCGGCTCGGCCTCGCCCTGCCAGATCACCCGCCCTAGGTCGTGCCCGCGGTTGGTCTCGATCACTGCGTGGCAGTCCTGTCCGGCGACGAAGCCCGGCCCCAGCGCGATCACCAGCGGCGCGTCGCCCATGGCGGTGCCGGTGTTGACCTTGGCCATGATGGCGTCCACCAGCACGGCGGGCTGCAGGTCGTGGCGACAGACGGTCAGGGGATCGACCAGCACGGGGATGACGCCCTCGGCCAGCCAGTCGCGCGCTTCGCCGACGTTGGCCGCGCGGCGCGCCAGCGTCCCCTGCACGAAGGTTTCGCCGGCGAAGACCGCCTCAGCAAAGCTGACCGTGCGGCGCACCACCAGCGGCTCGGCCAGCTCGGTCATGACCACGGAGAAGCCGCAGCGATGCAGCCGCCAGGCCACGCCGCTGGCCAGATCGCCCGCGCCGCGGATGAGGATAGGCTGGTCGCCATGAATCGAGCGCTGGTTCACAGGAGCTCCAGGAATTCGTCGACGCTCAACCCAGCCTGACGAATGATTGCCCGCAGCGTGCCGCGGTCAAGCACGCGGTGATCGGGCACGACGACCTGCGCAAAGGGGGCGTCACGACGCATCACCATGTGACTGCCGGTCTGACGCTTGAAATAGAACCCACCACGCACCAAGGCTTGGGCGCACGTCCGTCCTGAGATCTCTGGCAGCTTGCTCACACGGCAACCGCCAAGAGGTCGAAGTGTTCTTCGGGAATGGGGAGGCCGTCCTCTCTCAGCGAATCGATGTAAAGCTCAATCGCTTCCTTGACATTGCCGATTGCCGCCGCGCGGGTCTCACCCTGACTGATGCAGCCCGGTAGACTCAGACACTCCGCAACCCAAAAACCATCTTCGCCGCGGTAAACGATCACCTGTCGCATGTTTGCCTCCAGTGGCTGATCTGCCGACGACTCTCTGCCGCCAACGATTCGTGGTCTGCTTCGCCGTAACTACTCAAGCTATGTCTCCCTGTGACGAGGCACTGCTGTGGTCTTTCGATTTGCAGGATTCCAGTAGACCGAGTGTTTGGCGCCTTCGCGGAACAACTCGCATCCGTGCTGTTTCAAGTGTTTGATCAACGCCTGGCGTTTCATAAGCTACACGGCCACAACCATTTCTTCCCTGAGAACGGTCCTGCCCTGGGTCGCCCGCCGCGCCAGCTCACGATTTGCCTCGATGATCAGTTGAATGGCTTCCTTCAGATTCTCGCGGGCTTCATCCAGGCTCTTGCCCTGAGTGTTTGCTCCAGGCAACTCCTCGACGTAGGCCATCCACCATTCACCTTCCTGCTGAAAGACCGCGGTAAACTTCTCCATAGTTGGTTCTCCTTGCTGTCAAGCGCTTCCTGTCGACTGTGCCACTGGAAGAGGATACCCGGCCAAGGCATTTTGTCAAGAGCTGCCGCGCAGCCCGCGCCACACCCGCTCCGGCGTCAGCGGGATCTCGTCGAACCAGACGCCGGTGGCGTCGTGCACCGCGGCGACGATGGCCGCGGCGGTGGGGATGAAGGGCATCTCGGCCATGCCGCGCGCGCCCAGCGGGCCCTGCGGATCGGGATATTCCAGGATCACCGGCTTGACCTGCGCCACGTCCACCACGGTGGGGATCAGGTAGGTGCTGAGCTGGTCGGTGAGCACCCGGCCATCGCGCTGCACGAAGTTCTCGTGGGTGGTCCAGCCCACCGACTGGGCAATCGCGCCCTCGATCTGCCCCTCCACCTGCTGCGGGTTGATGGCCGTCCCCACGTCGTTGACCGAGATCACCCGCAGCACATGGACGTGGCCGGTGTCGGGGTCCACCTCCACCTCGGCGGCCTGCGCGCAGTAGCCGTAGGTGACGTTGGGATCGCTCTCGCCGGTGTCGTGGTCGTAGGGCGTGGTGGGCCGCGGCACATACTCGAAATGGGCGATGGCGGGCCGCTCCTCGTCCTGCCAGCGGGCCAGCGCGGCCTCGGCCGCGCCCTTGACCGCGTTGCCGGCCATGAAGGTCATGCGGCTGGCCGAAACGCTGCCGCTGTTGCCGGTCTCGGCCGTGTCCTGCACGATCAACTCGATCTGCGCCAGCGGGATATCCAGCGTCTGGGCCGCGACCTGGGCGATGACGGTGTGCGCGCCCTGGCCGACCTCG
>JAJTXO010000334.1 GCA_021463315.1 Caldilineales bacterium
TTGGTCTGGTAGAAGGCGATCCACTGCGGCGGCCAGCGCTTCGGCGCCGTGTCCACAGGAACGCGATACCAGCCCTGCGACTTGAGGATCTCGAAGTCGCGGGGGTGTTCATGATGGCGACCAGCAGCTCGCCGCGGCCTGAATCAAACGTGTTTTTGGGCATGTGCGATGGTCTCAGTGACCTCCAAGGATTCGGGCTATCGATGGGATTCGCAAAAAGGGGCTGGCAACAGCGGGATATCACACCTCCCGAGAAAGTAGTGAACAACACCGGCGCAGCGGTGTTGCTGACCGTGCAATACGACGTATTCGACATCAGAGATGGACAAACAACGCTGGTGCATCCGCGACAAAGCGTGTTCCGAGAACTGGAGACTGTTGTGCAAGGGGGTGCTCCTTTAGTTCAGGTTGCCAGCCCCTGTTTGTGAACCTCCTTTCGATAGTCTCGGCGCCGGGCACTTGGGTTGAGCGGTCAAGTTGCCCTCAACGCGACATCGTCTTCTCAGGTGGCATGCCAGGGTCCGCCCGCAGGCCACCTTGCCTCAAAGAGCGATCCGCTGGTCGCTGCCAAACGCGGGGACTCCAGAAACTCAGCAATCTGTGCAACGATTTGATCAAGACGTATCTCGCCGACGGCGAGGCGATTGCGGCGCAGAAACGCATTCCACTGCGTCACTTTATCGCTGTTGTCGCCAAAAGTGGCGGTCAAAGCTGTCGGCGTTTCCATGGACAACCCCGTCTGGCGCCGTTCAAAGGTCGCTCTGATGGCGTTGACTAACGTTCTACCGTCGTATTCAAAGCGTCTGGATAGGATCCACACGTCATAGAAGTCCTTCATGCGGCTGTTGGTCAGATCCAACGTTACCATGGCATGCAGCTTCTCGGAGATCACTGCTTCCCTTGGGTAAATGCGCAGGCGAGGGCCGGGAAAGCTCAACAGCACCGGAAATTCAGCCTCAAGCGCCGGCGGCAGAACGGCGTCTCCAAAGCCTACATCAACGCGCACCGCGATCCTCGCGCGCCCAAGCATGGCCGTCATGGTGATCCGCTGGCCGCCGTACTCCTGTTCTTCCCGAATCTGTCGCACATCGATGCTGTCTGGCAGGAAGGTTATTCCGTCTGGTTCCACTTCCAGCGCGCAGAGCGCACGGAATACGGCTCTCAGCCTTTCGGCTGAGTCGTCGCCGTAGCCCAGAAGGTCCAGATCGCGCGTCGGACGATGATTCGGCATCTGCCAGACCACGAACAACAAGGCGCCTTTCAGAATAAATTGATTGGCATACGGCGAGAGGGACAGACGATAGAGCAGGCGTTCAATGGCATACCGGCTAAACAACAGGTCAAGAGAATCGCCCGTGTCAAGGCCGATGTTGAGTAGCCTTCGATGGACGGAGGCAGCCAGGTCGACCGGATGCTTCCTGGTCATGCCGTGGCCTCCAGGTACGGCTTCATCACCTGCGCAACCCGGCACACCCCGGCATAGCGCCAGAGATCGCGTTCCGTGCCGCGCTGCGACCGTCGGTATTCGCGCAGCGCCTCCAGGGCCACGTCCAGGCCGATCTTGTGGCGGTATTTGAAGCAATCGGCCACCGTCTTCGCTGGGCTGTAAACAGGCACGGCGATGCCCTCGACCTGATGGACTTCAATCCCTTCTGCCAGAGCTTGGGCAGAAAACCGCACGATACGCAGCGCTGGGTAGGACACCTTGGGCAAGCGCGCCTTACGATCAATCGCCATCCAGACCTCGAAAGGTAGTTGCGAACCAAGTTGATGAAAGGCCAGAGCTGATAGCAGGCACACTACGCCATGCGGGACACGTTTGCAAGCCACTGCCAGCGAATGGTGCTCGGAGAAATCAGCGTTGGGCAGTGTGTAGAGACCGCGCCCGATATGCAATACACGGCCTTGCTTGTGAAGCCAGTACAGCGACGTGACCGGAATGTTGCGGTCGCGCAGGTCTCGTGGGCGCACAACGCCCTGCTCTTGCATCAGTTGGATGATCTCGTCGCCGGTGTTCATGGGTATATTATACAGAACGTTGGCATTTTTTGATAAATGCCGACGTTCTGTATAGATAGACCTGCATCGACACGCCTATACCACCTTGCAATGTCGGCGCCCTGGGCCGATCTTCGCGCAGCCGGCCAGCAGGCTCCAGGTCGACTCGGTCTATGCGCTGGCGATGTTGGCGCGCATGGTGTCGCGTGATCTCCGGTGCCGGGCACTTGGGTTGAGCGGTCAAGTTGCTCCCAACGCTACGACCATCTCACGGTGAATGCCCAAGTGCCCGGCATCAGTAGCAGGTATCTGTCTCAATCCTGACCATTGTACAGTTGCAGATCGAGCGCCTGCTTCACCAAATCCATGATATAAGGGAGTTCTTCCAGAGAACTCAGGCCAACTTCGACGTCGCCGTTCCCCCAACGTCCGAGGTTTGAGACGTCCCTGCAGATGCCTTGGGGATCGTTCACCTCGTCGAAACGCATGTTGAGCGACAGGCGTAGGCGCTTCGCTTGTGGGACCACGTCCACGAAGTTCGTGGTCGCCTTGTATGCGACATAAAACTTGTGTGGTTCCTCGATGATTGACGCATCCAGGTTGAGCACCTGTTTACGAAACTGCTCGAAGACCTCGGTCATAGCGCCAAACAAATTGGGATGATCCTGCAAGGTATAGACCGTTTGGCTCCTCTTGGGTCGATAAACGTCCAACTTCTCGGCGGACAACGTGGGCACCGGCCAGACCTCTGCAGCCAGCCTTGCGAGTCGATTTGCCCTGTGCTGAATCGCTTCCTCATTCCAATGCTGCACCTGACCAAGGCCCTCATTCAACTGAAGTGGGCTGACTGCAAAGCCACCCTTCATATCGCGCTTATCCTTGAACGACCGATCACTGTATTCGGAGTTGTAACCGGTCAGGGTTAGATTGCCAAGGGTGTGGAGGTATTGGGCGTGGATCGTTTGCCAGTTGGGTCCGAGCTCATCGCGCCAGACTATTGGCAAGTCCTCGTTCTGCGGCATGATGTGTTCGATGGTGTAGTTCTCGACCTGTACGCGCTCCTTGCGATCATGATTCTCTAGCCGGCGCAGCCAGTAGTTGCGGCTGCGGAGGTTGTAGAGGTCTTTGACTTGCAACTCGCGCGTGAATTCGTCGTCGTCGGGAAACCGGCGATAGCTGGTCATCAACTGGAAAGCAGCTTGCAAGCTTTCGACGTAGCTATCTGGCCTGATCTGGCCAGCCAAGGTGGGAAAGGTCTTGTTGAGCGAATTCGTTGGAATGCCGCAGACTGCGCGACGAAACACATAGCTCTCCACCAGTCGCAGCAGAATGAGAAAGTCCGCCTTGCTCAATCGACCCATCTGGTAGTCATGGTATAGCTGCACTAGAAACGGGTAGGCTACGTCGACCTTCAGATCGTTGATGTCGCGGAAGGCTTCGGCCAATTCCTTGTCTTGCTCCCGGCCCAAGGCCATTGCGACGAAGTAACCAGAATAGCGGTGGATGTCAGCTACGATGTCCCTGACGGTGCCTACATCTTTGCGGGTCACGTATTGCTTGAACTCCTCGTAGACCTGCTGGATATTGGGGATTGCGCCCGTCTTGACTGTCAGGTAATCGCGCATGAAGCGGTCAAAGAGCCGGGAGTACTCGGCTTGGCCGAAGCTATGCTCCATAGGATACCAGTATGCCTCATAGAGATCGCGCTGGGCGTGCGGTTCCAGCCCCATCAGCACGAAGTTACGGATCAGGTCGGCCTGACTCAGGTCTAGTCCGGTGGAGTTCAAGCTCTCGAAGATCAATTGAGGATTGTCATATTCTCGGTTGAGCGAGATGTCCACAATCAGCAGCTTTGCCAAACCCTTGTAAACTACATCCAGTTCATGGGCCATCCCCTTCAACCGATCGCTGAAGAAGTCGAAATTCTCCTTCATGCGCAGCGAGTGAACGCCTGGCAGCGGCTTGTAATCCACGATGCGAATCAACGTGTCACGATCCGTCTGTGTCAGCAACAGCTTGTAACGAAGGTCGCCATCCTCTTCCGCGTTCAGGAGGTAGTAGTTGACCAATCTGCGGCTGTTGACGCCCTCGATTGCCTTGGTTCCGTCGATGGCGCGACTGAGCGCTGCAAGCAGCAACGAGACCGTGGTCAACCGCTGTTGGCCGTCGATTACCAGTAATTGCGGAATCGAGGAAACGCTGTACAGCCCTTTTTCGACGTAAACAATCGACCCAAGGAAGTGGCCTGAGACCTTGTCGTCGCGTCCCGCGCGCACGATATCGCGCCAGAGCTGGTCGCACTGCTTGGTTGTCCAACTATAGGTGCGCTGATAGATAGGGATGATGAACTGGCACGACTTCTGCAAGTAGCTGAGGAGCTTGGCTTCAGTGGCTTTCATTTTGAGTTTCCTCGGATAGGTGTGTGGACAAGGGAGGAGTGCCCATGACTTCAGGCGCCGGGCACTTGGATTTACCGCTCAAGCAACTGTCAACGGTATGGCGGCTTGTCGTGAATGCCTGAGTGCCCGGCGCGTCTCACGCGCGCCCTTCCACAATCGCAATCTCATCCGCCGTCAGCCCATACAGCTCATACACCAGCGCATTCAACTCGCGCTCCCATTGCGCCACTTGTGGTCCTTGGCCGCGCGCGTTGACCAGCTTGTCCGCAACTGCCGCGATCGCTGCTTCTTGCGCTGCTGATGCTGACGCAATGGGTATTTGCCCGACGTAGATGGTTCTGAACTCCATGTAGCCTTGCTGGACAGACGGAGCAAGTTGCTTCAAGAAAAAGTTCGTGAGATTGGAGTTGAGCACGCCCAAGAGGAACGTGCTCGCATCTGGGATGATGTAGGTTTTGTCATTGCTGAACGACCCTTCTGTATCATAAGCGAAGTTGGGCATAGTGTTGAAATGCGGATACACGATTTTCGGCCTAGCGAACGCCCAATCATTTTCTGGCCGAGGCCGGCTTAAGGCATACCAGGGACAAGGGCCACCATCCTTAACGCCATCTCTCTGCAGAAGAGCCTCCTGAAACCCGGCGAGGTGCTTCTTAATGGCGGGGTAGTTCTCGATCAGGCAATCCCATGAAACGTAGAGGAGATATCGACCCGAATCCCGGACGATCCAGCGAGCAATGTCACGACCTCGAAGCCGGGGCTTGATCAGTTCAGCACTTCGTGGATCCTCTGATATCATCTGCCGTTGAGTCGCTTCGTCCACAACAAAGGCCTCATTGAGACTAGTCTTGACGCCATTCAGGAACCGTCCCTCAACAAACTCATCCAGCGGCGTTCCGCG
>JAJTXO010000335.1 GCA_021463315.1 Caldilineales bacterium
ATGGAGGGCGCCGGGTCTGGCCGATTCGTCAAAGCCGATCCGCCAGGCGTCCCGCCGGGCCGGGCGAGACGCCCTGGCGATCTGGCTGATGGAGGGCGCCGGGTCTGGCCGATTCGTCAAAGCCGATCCACCAGGCGTCCCGCCGGGTCTGACCGGGCGAGACGCCCTGACGATCTGGCTGATGCCTATTCTAGCATATGTGTTACATATTGAACAATCGCAGCCATTCGCTGTTCAAATCATCCCAGCGCGCGCCGTAATAGATGTGATCTGCGCCGTCGGGATCGCGATAGATCAGATCCGCGGCTGTGTAGGAGCGGCGCAGGTAGCCGATGTTGCCCACCCAATTCACCTGGCTGTCATCCAGCGGGTGATCCTGCTCCACATGCATGCGCAGCGCGTAGTGGCGCAGACTGCCCTCCTTGAGCATGTCCAGCGACCACAGCCGGCTTTCCACATGGCGGTTGCCCAGGTTGTGGAATTTGAACATGGGATCACTGCCGTTTTCCTGCACCTCCACCACCTCCAACCCTGAGCGCGGCAGTTCCACTGTGATCAGCTCGCGCCATTCAGGCTGAAGCTGGTCGGCTGGCACGTCCGCATAGAGCAAGTCACGTCCCTGGCGGTTGCGGAAGGCCAGGTTGCAGAGGCTGGTGTCGCCCGAGCGCACCACAGAAACGATGCCCATGTTGCCTCGCCAGCGCACCTTGCTGTCGGCCACCAGCCGGCCCGGCGCGGCCTTGCCTGGCGGGTCCACGTCGAACAGCGGCTCCCAGGCCTGGCCGATCCAGCCCACAGCCACGGCGAAGAAGATGCGCTCGATGCGGCCATCTTCGCTGCGGTAGACCAAATCGCATTTGGCCCGATTGCGCTGATCGTAGTACTCGTTCTCTCGGTAGATGCGCCACAGGCCCAGTTGGCCGTGCCAGCGCACTTGATGGTGCAGGTGGCGCAGCCGCGGCCGCACCTCCTGGAACATCTTGATGGCATAGAGCCAGACCGAGGTGGCCGTATATTCCGAAACCTGGCTCTCGCGGCTGGTGCGCAGGTCGACCACGCGGAAGTATTCGGTGTCGCCGCGCAGGCTCACGCCGACGATCTCCACCCCCGACTTGGGCAGCTCGATGCCCGGCGCCAACATGGGGGCGCTGTCCAGCCGGGCGCCCGGCGGCGCATCATCGCCATCGACATGCAGCATGTCGATGATGTCGCCGTGGGTCGCCAGCACAGTCTCGCCCCCGCGCCGCACGTAGATCAGCCGCTCCTCCTCCTCGCGCACGTAGCAGGGCTTGCGGCCGGCGTCGCGCACCTCGATCTGCACGATCTCGTGGCCATCGTAGTTGACGATATCCACCGACCATTCCGGCTGCGGGGAGACCAGCTCGCTGACTGCACTCTGGAACGCGCGCATGTTGGACGGGGCGTCGGTCAGCCCGGTGACCGGCAGCTTGGGGTCGGGGTCCAGCCCCAGGAAGATCGTGCCGCCGCCGCAGTTGGCCAGGGCCGCCATGTGCCGGCTCATCTGATCGGGATCGTCGATGCAGGCCAACGAGAGGATCTGGCGATCGGACGGGCCCGCGGCGCGGGCGTCGGCCACGCGGTTGTAGCGCGCCACATCGGAGACGAAGGGCACGCGCAGCCGGTCGAAGTCGTTGCTGGCCAGGAGCTTCAGCAGCGCGTCGAAGGAGGCTTCCGGCAGCATCACCTCGGTGGGCCGGTCGCCGATTCCCCAGCGATGCATGGGATCATCCTGCCCCTGGGTCAGACGGTGCGCGTCGGAGCCTTGCAGGCAGAACATGCGCCGCTCGTAGCCCAGATTGGTGCCATCGTACCAATGCGGGCTGGAAAAGCCCTGGAGTTGAGGGCTGTGAAACGCGCTGAACTCCAGCGCTTGCAAGCTGGCATTCTGCGTTGCGCTGATGCGCAGCGCGCCCGTGGGCAGGTTATTGGCAATGGCCAGCACCCCCGTCGGAGCGTTGATATGCGCGGCAATGGCAATGCCGCCGGCCTCATGGATGATCTTGTAGGCTTCCAAAAAGGCCTGGGTGCCGGGCATGCCCGGCGAGCCCAGGGTCATCTTTTCGTAGGGCACGCCAAGCTGATGCAGCACCGCTTTGATGCGGGGAATGCTGGCTTGGCCGCCTGGGGGAAAGATGCCCAGGGTGTGGGAACCGAAACGGCAGGTGAATTCAAAACCGGGTAGAACGGTGATCTTTTGTAGCAGCCGACGATATTCCGTCAGCTCTTCTCGCTCATGTTCTTGCAGTCTGTTGCGCTGCTCAAGGCGCTCCAAAAACTCGATCTCGTCGTGCAGAGCCTCGTAGCCAGCAATGGTGTTGTGATCCGAAAAGGCAATGATATCAAGACCACGGCGCTCGGCTTCTTTGAGGATATCCAGATAGCTGATTTCTTTTTGTACGTAATCCTCAGAAGCCGGGGTATGAATGTGCAGGTCCATTCTGTACCAGCGCATGGTCTTCAGCAAAGCATCCGCGTCAACCATAAGACATCTCCTGGTACTCTCTTTTTGACATAGCTATTCGATTGTAGCAGCATCGACCGATTAATTCAGTAGAGAACCTCCGATTGTTGCGTTCTGTACTCCGCGCCCTGGTCGTTCAGGGCGTCCAGCGCGTTGCGCAGCCGCTGATAGCTCTGGTCCAGCGTCTCCGGCAAGGTGCGCGTGCTGCTGATCGTCGACATAAAGCTGGTGTCGCCATACCAACGCGGCACGACGTGCATGTGAACGTGGTCCTCGATGCCAGCGCCGGCTGCCTTGCCCAGATTGACGCCGATGTTGAAGCCTTGGGGCCGCATGGCCAGCCGCAGCGCGGCGATGCCTCGATTCACCAGCAGCATCATCTCGGTCAGGGTCTCGACCGGCAGATGCTCCAGGCTGGGCGTGTGCAGGTAGGGCACGATCAACAGATGGCCGTTGGTGTAGGGGTAGCGGTTGAGGGTGATGAAAGCCGCCTGGCCCCGGAGCAGCACATGCTCTGCCTCGTCCAGCTCACCGCTGAGCTTGTCACAGAACGCGCAGCCCGGTTGCTTCTGCCCCATGATATATTCCATGCGCCACGGCGTCCAGATGGGATCCACGTTGTGTGTCCTGTTGTGCTCTCTTCGGCCTGTGCAATCAGGGGACAAACTCCATGCGGCTTGCCCGGCATCCTGGGGCGGTAGTGTACCAGAAAGCCAGACCTGCGTCAAGTGCTGCCGGAAGGCGGCGCTTTTGGCCCGGTAAAGACCAGATTGCCATTGGGCCAGAATCGGGTACAATGTGCTCGGTACGCCGCGCTCTGGCCGGCCTGTGCGAAACCTTCCGGAGCAGCCAACCGAGTCAATCCGCGTGTCAATCGTTGGACAGACGCCCAAACCATGATGGCCTCGAAAGGAACGCCATGATGCAAGCTCATCGCATTCGGAGTCTTGGTGTATTCAGCAGCGGCGGCGATTCGCAGGGCATGAACGCCGCGCTGCGCGCCGTGGTGCGCACGGCCCTCAACGAAGGATTGGATGTCTACGCCATCTACGAGGGCTACGAGGGCATGGTTCAAGGGGGCGATCTGATCCGCCAATTCGGCTGGGACGATGTGGGCGGTATTCTGCACCGCGGCGGCACCATCATCGGCTCCGCGCGCTCGGCCGCGTTTCGCACCCTGGAAGGCCGCCTGGAGGCCGCGTACAACCTCGTCACCCGCGACATCGATGGCCTGGTGGCTATCGGCGGCGACGGCAGCCTGACGGGGGCCAATCTGTTCCGGCAGGAATGGCCGGAGCTGCTGCGCACGCTGGTGGCCAGTGGGCGCATCAGCCAAGAGATGGCCGACACCCACCCCCACATGGCCATTGCCGGCCTGGTGGGCTCCATCGACAACGACATGTTCGGCACCGACATGACCATCGGCGCGGACACGGCCCTGCATCGCATCGTGGAGGCGCTGGACGCCATCGGCAGCACCGCGGCCAGCCATCAGCGCTCTTTCGTGGTGGAGGTCATGGGCCGGCACGCGGGCTATCTGGCGCTGATGAGCGGGCTGGCCATCGGCGCCGATTGGGTGTTCATCCCCGAAAGCCCGCCGGAGGATGGCTGGGAAGAACACATGTGTGAGATCATCCATGCCGGGCGGAAGCGCGGCCGACGCCACAACATCGTCATCGTGGCCGAAGGCGCGATCGATCGCTGCGGCCAGCCGATCTCCAGCGAGTATGTCAAACAAGTGCTGGCTGAGCAATTGGGCGAGGACACCCGTGTCACCATTCTGGGCCATGTCCAGCGCGGCGGCGCGCCCAGCGCCTTCGACCGCATTATGAGCACCATCGTCGGCGTAGAGGCCGTGCGCGAGATCGTCGCCTCTGGCCCCGAGGGGGAGCCGCAGCTCATCGGCCTGCGCGACAACAGCGTGGCCCGTTCACCGCTGATGGAGAATGTGCTGAAGACCCGCCAGGTGGCGACATTGATCCAGGCCGGCGACTTCGAGCAGGCCATGCAGATGCGCGGCCGCGGCTTCGTGGAGTCCTCGGAGATACTCAGAACGCTGGTGCGAGTCAATCCCCGACCGCCGCAGCCAGGCCAGCGCTCTTTGCGTCTGGCCGTGATGCATGTGGGCGGGCCCGCGCCGGGCATGAACACCGCGGTGCGGGCTGCGGTGCGCATCGGGCTGGACCAGGGCCATGAGATGTTGGCCGTGCGCAATGGCTTGCAGGGCCTGCTGGCCGGCCAAATGGAGGACATGGGCTGGATGAGCGTCCATGGCTGGGGCGGGCGTGGGGGCGCGGAGCTGGGCACCAGCCGGCGCCTGCCCACCGAGCAGGAGTTCGGGCAGATCGCGGCAACGCTGGCGCAGGCGCGCATCGATGGCATTTTGTTGATCGGCGGCTGGGTAGGCTATGAGTTTGCCCATGAGTTGGGTCGGCGGCGCGGCCGCTATTCCGGGCTGGCGATTCCCGTGATCTGCCTGCCAGCCACCATC
The DNA here is from genome assembly GCA_021463315.1 of Caldilineales bacterium. Lineage (GTDB taxonomy): Bacteria > Chloroflexota > Anaerolineae > JAAEKA01 > JAAEKA01 > JAAEKA01. Next base: position 4,974 of record JAJTXO010000335.1, read on the forward strand.
AACAACGATCTGCCCGGCACCGAGATGACCATCGGCGCGGACACCGCGCTCAACACTATCGTCGCCAACGTGGACAAGGTCAAGGAATCGGCCGTGGCCTCGCATCGGGTCTACGTGGTGGAGGTGATGGGACGCGATTCGGGTTATCTGGCGCTCATGTGCGGCATCGCGACCGGCGCCGAGTACGTCTATTTCCCCGAGGAGGGCATTCAACTCGAAAAGGTCCGCCGTGACGTCCTGCTTCTCCGTGACAGTTTTCAACAGGGCAAGCGCGTGGGTCTCATCGTCACCAGCGAACGCGCCGACGCCTTCATCAAGACCGAT
>JAJTXO010000336.1 GCA_021463315.1 Caldilineales bacterium
GGGACGCGCGCGCCGCAGGGAACCACCAGCGTCAGCGGCCCAGGCCAGAAGCGTTCGGCCAGAGCCAACAGCAGCGGCGTCGTCTCGATGTCCAACAGCGCGAGCTGCCCCACCCCGGCCAGCAGCACCGGTATCGCCTTTTCCGGCGGACGGGCCTTGGCGCGATAGATGCGGGCCACGCTGGCTTCGTTCCACACCAGCGCGCCCAGGCCATAGACGGTGTCGGTGGGAAAGGCCACCAGGCTGCCCTGGCGCAGCAGCGCGGCTGCCTGCTCCAACGCCTGAGGTCGACGGGCATCCAGCAGGACGGTGGCGCCAGAGACTGGCCCTGGTGTGCTGCGCTTCATGGAGTGTCAAAGGGGAGCAAACAACGGATCGCGCCGGGCGTCATGTCTGGATGCGCACGATGCGCTCACGAAAGGCGTAGTCGGTCAACACCTCGATCATGGCCTCGGGGAAACTCTCTCGGGCCATGGTGGCCACCGCGCTGCCCTGGCTGGCGCCCACCTCCAGCAGGAGCACGCCGCCCGGCCGCAGATGATCGGGCGCCTGCTGCAAGAGACGGCGAATGAAATCCAGCCCATCGGCGCCGCCCAGCAACGCCTGCGCCGGTTCGTAGTTGACGATATCCAGCGCCAGCCGGCTCCACTCGTTGGCCGCGACATAGGGCAAGTTAGCGGCGATCACATCCACCGGCTGCGGCAGCGGGGCCAGCAGATCTCCGTGCAGGAACTGGATGCGCTCCTCCTGGCCGTGGCGCTGTGCGTTGGCGCGCGCCACATGCAGCGCGTCCAGTGAGATATCCACCGCGAACACCAAGGCGGATTCGCTGTTGGCAGCCACCGCCACGGCCACTGCGCCGCTGCCGGTGCCGATGTCGGCCACCAGGAAACCGTCGGGCGCCAGCCGGCGGCCGTTGTGCTCAGTCCCGCGGGGCGCGTCGTATTGCAGGGCCACGTCCAGCACCATGTCAACCAGCAGCTCGGTCTCAGGCCGCGGAATCAGCACCCGCTGGTCCACCAGCAGATCCAGGCCGTAGAAGGCCTTCTCGCCCACCAGATAGGCCACAGGCTCATCCTGGCAGCGCCGGATCACCAGCCGCTCGTAACGTTGGCGTTCATCCGCGGTCAGCAGGCGCTCTGGGTGGGCGTAGATCTGCGCGCGGGTGCAGCCCAACACGTGGCCCATGATGACTTCGCTGTCCAGCTTGGGCGATTCGACGCCGTTGCTGGTCAGGCGCTGCGTCGCGGCCACCAGCGCCAGCCCAACGGTCGCGCCTTCGGCCAACTGCCAGCGAAAGGTCTGGGCAGCCGGCCGGCCGGCCGGCGCCTGGCTGCGCAGTGGCTCTGGGGTGGAGCTGGCCGGGTTGCGGGTCTTAGCGGACGTCCACTGGTTGTTGTTCATCAGGCCAAAACGCTCCTTTGCGAATTCGGATCTGGTTGCATAGCCCTCCCACCGGGTTCAGTTGACGCCATTCGTTCCATCGCTCAGCCGCGCGAGCTTCTCGGCCTGCTCGGCCGCCATCAGCGACTCAACCAGCTCGTCCAGATCCCCCTCCATCACCGCGTCCAGCCGGTGCAAGGTCAGGCCGATGCGATGATCGGTGACGCGATTCTGAGGGTAGTTGTAGGTGCGCACCTTCTCGCTGCGTTCACCGCTGCCCACCTGGCTGCGCCGCGCTTCGGTTTGTTCCTCCATCTGGCGTTCCATTTCCATGGCATACAGCCGCGCCCGCAGAATCTGCAGAGCCCGGGCGCGATTTTGGAGCTGCGATTTCTCATCCTGGCAGGAGATCACCAGACCGGTGGGCAGATGCGTCAAGCGCACGGCGGAATCGGTGGTGTTGACACTCTGGCCGCCAGGGCCGCCGGCGCGAAAGACATCGATGCGAATGTCGTTGGGGCTGATCTCCACCTCCACCTCGCTCATCTCCGGCAGCACAGCCACCGTGGCCGTGGAGGTGTGAATTCTGCCCTGCGACTCGGTGACGGGAACGCGCTGGACGCGATGCACGCCGCTTTCATGCTTGAGACGCGAATAGGCGCCTGGGCCACGCACCGAGAAGATGACCTCCTTGAAGCCGCCGACGCCGGTCTCGTTTTGGCTCAACAGGTCGACCTTGTAGCGCTGCGCCTCGGCCCAGCGCGCGTACATGCGGTAGAGATCGGCCGCGAACAGGCCGGCCTCGTCGCCCCCCGTGCCGGCCCGGATCTCGACGATGACGTTCTTTTCGTCGGCCGGATCGCTGGGCAACAGCAGGAGCTGCAGGCTCTGTTGCAGAGTCGCGACGGCAAGCTCCAAGCGCTGAACTTCCTCGCGCGCCAGCTCAGCCATTTCCGGATCTTGCGCCTCTTCAGCCAGCAGGGCCTGAGCCTCTTCCATCTCCCGTTGGGCAGTCCTGAAGCGCCGGTGGGTGTCCACCAGATCCTCCAGCTCCGAGCGCTCTTTGGCCAGCCGCACCATCTGCTCGTAGTCCGTGGCGATCTGGGGGTCGGCCAGCAGTTCGCCGATATCGTTGAAACGTTTTTCTACGTTGAACAGGCTTTCAAACATACTTCTTGTTTCTCTAGACTCCGTCATCCAAGGCGACGAGTAAGCGCCGCCAAAGCACCAGGCGCCCATGCGCAGTTGCCGAGTAGGCTACACGTGTCAGCGGCTGCCGTGGCAGCCGCTGCAAGACGATTATACCACAATCTGCAAACCGCGGGAATACGTCTGAACGGCGATTGGCCTACGGTTGGGGGGTCGTCGGCGGCGCCATCTGCATGCGCTGCATCAGGGTGGCCATCTGCACGCGCGCGGTGGCCGTCAGCTCCGCGTTGTTCGCGGCCTCCGCCAGCATGGCCGCCTGCTCATACGCGGCCAGCGCCTCCTGAAGGCGGCCCGCGGCCTCGTAGGCGCCGCCTAAGGCCAACTGAGCTCGGGCCGAGGCCGGATCGAGCTCGGTGGCCGCGTGCAGGTCGGCCAGCGCCCGCTCTATCTGCTGCAATCTCAGAAAGGCCAGGCCGCGCTCGACACGGAAGGGGGCCTCGGCCCCCTGGAGCAGCTCCCGCGCCTGCTGCCAGGCCTGCTCGGCGGCGATGGCGTCGCCTTGGGCATCGGCCACCGCGCCGTACAGGATCAACAGACTGGGATCGTCGGGGACGGTCTGAATGGCTTGCTGCAAGAGCGGCCAACTGCCGGCCACATCGCCCCCCGCCAGCGCGGACTCGGCTGCCAGCCGCAGGCGATAGGCGGCGCGCGTGGCCGGGTCCGTGGGGAAGAGGCGCGCAATCACCAGAGACAGGAGGGCCAGCAGGAGGATGCCCGCGGCGAGCATGGCCGCGACCTGGCGCCGCTTGCTCCGCCGGCGCTCAGCCATGCGCTGATCGATCCACCACCACCAGCATTCTGCAGCGGGGCCGCGCGCCTGACGCGCGTCAACCAGGCGCTGTTGGCCCTGCCAAGCGCGCAGAATCTGCTGACCGCGGGCCAGCAGCCGCTCTTGCAGCCCCTGCCAACGCGCGCGTTCGGCCCGCAGATCGGCGCCGGTCGCTTCGATCTGCGGCAGCAGCTCGGCGATCTGATCCAAGGCGTCGAAAAGCTCGGCCGCGCTGGCTGGGCCGGTCAGATTGATCAAGCCATCTTCGCAGCGCGCCAGGAGATGGCGCAGCTCGTCGGCCGGCGTGACGCGTTCAGTTTGAAGAGCAACAGCCATGATTCAATGAACTACTCTGGGCTTGCAACCGTGGACGCTGGACTCGCCAGGCCAGGCTCCAGCATGATCTCGCCGAACAGCTCGCTCTGATGCGCGCGCAGCCGGCCGCGCTTGATCATCTCCAGCACCGCCCACAGGCTGACGACGATATCGATGCGGCCGCCTGCCTTGCCCACGACCCGCTGAAAGGAGACCTGCCGCGCTTGGGCCAGGAGCTGTTCGATCCATTCGATCTTCTCGCGGACGGTGATCTTGCGCTGCGTCACCACCACCCCCACCGGCTGGAGCTCGTCGTCGCTCTCCAGCACCCGCAGCAGGGCTGCCAGCAGATCATCCAGGCTGATGGCTTCCCAATCGATGCGGGTTTCCAGGACGGGGGGAGGCGCCACGCGCACATAGCCATGACGCCCGCTCGCCTCCAGCTCGCGCAGGAAGCCGGCGGCTTGCTTGAACTTCTTGTACTCGCGCAGACGGCGGGCCAGCAGCTCCGCGGGATCATCGTCCTCCTCGTCGTCCACCACGGGTGGCCTGGGCAACAGCAGGCGCGATTTGATCAGCAGCAGCTTGGCGGCCACCACCAGGAAATCGGCGATCAGGTCGGCCTGCGCCTGGCCGATGGTTTGCAGATGCTCGACGAATTGATCGGCCACCAGCGCCAGCGAGATGGCTGTGATATCCAGTTCGTTTTTCTGAATCAGGTGCAGCAGCAGGTCCAGCGGGCCCTCGAACAGGGGCAGGCGCACCAGATAGATCTCCGGCAGCGCATCGGCCGCGGCGAGATCGGAGGCGACAGTGGGGTTCAATACGACTCTCGTTTGCTTGGGATGCTATTGGGTATCATCTCAATAGAGGGAGAAGACTTCCGAAGTCTTATGGACTGTGAGCTCGTTTTGAACAAACCTGCGCAGACTTCGGAAGTCTCGACTCCGGTTTTTTGAGATGATATGCTATTGAGGGTTCAGAAAGCGCTGGCCGTTGGCGGCCATCTGATCCAGGATGCGCTTGGTGTCGGCGAAATCCACGCCGGCGATGCGCTCCACCCGGCTGCCGGCCGCGGCCAGCCGTTGCTCGGCCGCGTAGGAGACGCCGGCGTCGCCGCCCACGATGGTGACGAACTCAGCCTGCTGCGCGTCGTCCACCGAAAAGCCCGCGGTGGGCCGAAAACGGCCGATATAGCGCTCAGCGGCCTGCCAATCCTGCTGCGCCCAGGCATCGGGCTTCTGCCAGAAAAGCAGGTAGTGGCTAAGCGCCTTGCCCGCGCCAGCCTGTCCGCCAGCCACGGCCCGCACGCTCTCCAGCAGCATGTTTTTCCAGATCATGCGCTTCAGCCAGGTTTCGCCGGGGCAACTGGTGTCGTTGGCGGGAAACTCCTTGTGGCCCAGGATGTTCTGCTCGGGCACGCCCAGTTCCTGCATCAGCCAGGCCACCAGATGGGCCGCGCTGTCGATCTGCAGCTGCGGGGGGGGCGCGTAGGTGAAATCACCGGCGACGCAGATGCCTACGCTGTAGTCGTTGTTGTGGCTGACATGCCAGGAGACGGTCTCGAGCTGCTGC
>JAJTXO010000337.1 GCA_021463315.1 Caldilineales bacterium
TGTGCTCTTCCGATCTAAGCCCCATAGAATCAAAGTCACCAGCAACACCAGCCCCAAGGTCGCCCAGAAGTTGCGGTAGACCACGTTGAAGCTGCGCCACAGCGCCTGCCGCAGCCCAATGCCGTCGCTGACCAGGGCGGCCAGCATGAAATAGAGCATGATGTAGGCCACCACGGCCAGCCAGCTCAGCAGCAAGGTGGTGATGCTCACCACGGCCGCGCCGGCTTGCGGGGCTATCAACAGCACCGGCGTCATAACCAGCGACAGCAGCAGGCTGGCCGCCATCAACAGCGCCAACAGAATCAAGCCCAGCAGGACTGTCAGCACAAAGGTGCGCAGGCCGCGTCTCAGCCAGAGGCCGATGCCGGCCGGTTGCTCTGGGGTGGCTGCCGCCTGCGCCGGCTCTGGCGCATCCGATGCTGGCGCACTGGCCCGCAGCGCTGCCACCTGCGAGGCTATCGCGGTCAGGAACAGACTGCCCAGCGCGACGCCCAACAGCAGCAGCAGCGGCGCCCACCATAGCAACGCCAGCGGCTGGATGGCCACGCTGCTCGGGGCCGTGCCCCACTGCGCCGGATCGGTCAGGCCGGGCAGCGCAGTGCGCAGCCAGGTGGGGTTGTTGTCCACCAGCCACCATAGATTGAAGTTGGCGCCGGTGACTTGCAGGAACTCGCGATAGGTCTCGGCGGTCGAGGCCAGCTCGGCCGGCAGATTCGCTGGCTGCCACCAGGCGAGCAGGCTATCCACCAGCGGCTGAATCGACCAGCGCGGCCCCAGCCAGAGCCACAGGTCCAACAGGATCGGCAACAAGAGCAGCCAAGGGCGGCGTTGTACGACCTTGAAGCCGCTGGAAAGGGTATCGATCAGTCCCAATGGGACCTCCATGGGTTGAACGGCCGCGGTGCGGCGCCAGGCATGGCTGAGTGCTGCGCCATCTGCGCTGGCTTGCTACAACAAATCAGGCGACACCTCTGCGTTTCAGTAGCTGCGCCGCGGGGCGCGGTGTCGCCTGGGACATGGGCGGCCAAAAAGCTGGCACGGCCCCAGTATAGCACGACTCGCCGATTTTCGCCAGAAACGCCAGGCGAAACGCGCATCTTTGAAACAAATGTTCGGGCGTCGTTCGCCTTGCCCAGCCTTGACGGGTGCGCGATCCGACGGTACAATTGGGTTGTGACAGGCTGCGCAAGATCTATCCCCCGTTGCGAGGTTTCCGTGCCGATCATCACTCTGACCACCGATTTTGGCTTGACCGACGGCTATGTGGCCGCCATGAAGGGGGTCATCGCCGGCATCGCACCGCAGGCCACCGTGATCGACATCACGCACCAGATCGCGCCGCAGAACGTGCGCGAGGCGGCCTATGTGCTGGCCAGCGCGCTGCCTTACTTTACCTCCCGGCGCCGTTCATCTGGCTGTGGTCGATCCGGGCGTAGGCGGCGCGCGCCGCCCCATCGCCGCGGCCGTGGGCGATCAGTTCTTGGTCGGCCCGGACAACGGCCTGTTCACCTACGCCTGGCAGTCTGGCCAGCCGGCCGCGTGCATCGCTTTGGACAACCCTGCCTACTGGCGGCCGCAGGTCAGCCGCACCTTTCACGGCCGCGACATCTTCGCCCCGGTGGCCGCGCATCTGGCCAACGGCGTGGCGCTGGCGGCGTTGGGCGCGCCCATCGCTGATCCGATGCTTTTCGACGTTCTGGCGCCGCAGCGGAGGGTGGACGGCAGCCTGTTTGGCCAGATCATCCATATGGATCACTTCGGCAACCTGGTCAGCAATATCCCCGGCGACTGGCTGGCTGGCCGCGGCTGGGTGGTGCATATCGCTGGCCGGCAGCTCATCGGCCCCAGCCTGAGCTATGCCGCGGCCGCGCCTGGCCAACTGCTGGCGCTGGTCAGCAGCGGCGCCACGCTGGAGATAGCTCTGCGCGACGGCAGCGCAGCTAGCCGGCTGCGCGTCGCGGTCGGTGAACCGATCGTGGCGCATCCGCATGGAACGTAACTCGTAATGCGTAATGCGTAACCCGGAATTGCGGGATGTGTGTTTGGATTTACGCATTGTTCGTTACGTCCCGGCCCATACTCACGCCCGCATCGCACCATTCCGGGTTACGGGTTACGCATTACTCGTTACGCCCCAACCCATACTCACACCCGCATCGCACCATTCCGGGTTACGGGTTACGCATTACTCGTTACGCCCCAACCCATACTCACGCCCGCATCGCACCATTCCGGGTTACGGGTTACGCATTACTCGTTACGTCCCAACCCATACTCACACCCGCATCGCACCATTCCGGGTTACGGGTTACGCTTTACTCGTTACGCCCCACATCACCCCATTCCGGAGACCCACCCATGGAACAATTCATCATCGAAGGGGGCCATCCCCTCAACGGCGAGGTGACACCCAGCGGCAACAAGAACGCCGCTCTGCCGCTGCTGGCAGCCTGCTTGCTCACCGACGAGCCTCTCCTGCTGCACAACGTGCCGCGCATCGGCGATATCGAGACCCAGATCGAGCTGCTGGCCGAGATGGGGGTCGACGCCCAGTGGCGCGGCGAGCATTCCCTGGCCTTGCAAGCTCACTCTCTGCGCCACACCACCCCGGATCCTGACCTGTTCCGCCGCACGCGTGGTTCGATCACCATGATCGGCCCCATGCTGGCCCGCGCTGGCTCGATTCATCTGCCCTTGCCGGGCGGCGACAAGATCGGCCGCCGGCGCATCGACACCCACCTGCTGGCCTTGGAGGCCATGGGCGCCCAGGTGAGCCACAACGGCGACTTCGCATTGCACGCGCCCGCGCTGAAGGGCGCCGACATCCTGCTGGACGAGGCCAGCGTCACGGCTACCGAGAACGCGATCATGGCTGCGGCCCTGGCCAAGGGGACGACCATCATCCGCAACGCCGCCTCCGAGCCGCACGTGCAGGATCTGTGTCTGTGCATCAACCGCATGGGCGGCAAGATCGAGGGCATCGGCAGCAACATCCTGGTGATCGAGGGAGCGCCGCGTCTGAATGGCGGCGAGTGGACCATCTGCCCCGACCATATCGAGATCGGCAGCTATATTGGCCTGGGCGCGGTGACGCGCGGCGAGGTGCGCATCCGCGGGGTCAACCGCGAGCATCTGCGCATGGTGGACATGGTCTTTCGCCAGCGGCTGGGGGTGCGCATGCACTACGAGGGGGACACCCTGGTGGTGGAGGATGAACAGGAGTTGGCGATCCAGCCTGATGTGGGCGGCGCGGTGCCGACCATCGACAACGCGCCCTGGCCGGCCTTCCCGGCCGACGTGTTGAGCATCGCCCTGGTGACCGCCACCCAGGCTCAGGGCACGGTGCTGATCCACGACAAGATGTTCGAGAGCCGTCTGTTCTTCACCGACAAGTTGATCACCATGGGCGCGCAGATCATCCTGTGCGATCCTCATCGCGCGGTGGTGGTGGGGCCGGCCACGCTGCGCGGCAGCACCGTGGTTAGCCCTGACATCCGCGCCGGCATGGCGCTGGTGATTGCGGCGCTGTGCGCCGAGGGCGTCAGCGAGATCGGCAACATCGGCCAGATCGACCGCGGCTACGAGCAGTTGGAGAAGAAGCTGCTGGACCTGGGCGCGGCCATCGAGCGGCGCGATAGTTAGAAAAAACCGGGGTCGAGACTTCCGAAGTCTGCGCAGGTTTGTTCAAAACGAGCTCACAGTCCATAAGACTTCGGAAGTCTTCCCCAAAAAAATGCCAGGAATCTCTGCCCTTTGCGGTCTTTGCGCCCTTGCGTGAGACAACAATCGTGAAGTACTGAAACTCCATTCAGGATTGTCATGGCGTGCGACGCGGCATTGCGCGTTGCGACGAGCCGTGCTATAATGCCGCCCCAAATTATCATCCGACGAGGATCTGCATGGACATCGATCAACTGAGCCAGATGGTAACCTGGCTGGACGAAGAACACAGGCGCGGCCGCGGCGATACTGCCAAGCTGCAGCAGCGCATCGACAGTCAGGCCACCGAAATCGTGGAGCAGGCCCGGCGCATCCAGGAGTTGGAGGGCCAGTTGGCCAGCACGCAGGCGCAACTGGTGCGCTTCAGCCAGGTGGACCAGGCCTTGCAGCAGCTCAAGAATGAGCTGGTGCTGATGCTCCAGCGCCAAGAGGAACAGCGGCTGGCCGATCAGCGTGAGAGTGAGCGGCTGCGCGGCGCCGAACGGGAGGCCGCCGCGCGCGGCCTGTCGGAGGTGCGCAAGGAGCTGCCCCGCTTTAGCCGCATCGAGGAGGAGTTGCTCCAGCGCAAGGCCGAAGACCAGCGGCTCGGCGAGATCGTGCTGGCGGTGCGCCAGCAGGTCAACAGCGTCAACAAGGATATCGACGAGCGCACCCGCAGCCTGCCTTTCCTCATGGAGCAACGCGCCCAGGACAACAAGCGCATCGCTCAATTGCAGCAGGAAACGGTGGAGCTGTTCAAGCGCACAGAGGCGGCTTCAGGCAAGTTGCCCCTGTTGGAGGCAGGCATCCAGCGGGTGGAGCGCGCGGTGGCTGCCGTGCAGCCAGTGCCCGACCAGATGCGCAACCAGGTGGCCAGCTTTATCGAGAGCCAGAAGCTGCTGGATGTCGAGCGCGATCGCCAGTTGGTCAATTGGCGGCAGGAGTTCGAGCAGCAGCGCGAGCTGATGGCCGATCAGCAGAAGCGGGTGCAGGGTTTCGAGACCCACATCAACGACAGCAAGCGCATTTTGCAGAGCATTCAGGGTTTGGAGGAAAGCGTGCGCCGCGAGCAGCACCAGGTGGCTGAGCTGCAGCGTCTGGCCGAGGAGCGCCAGCGCAAAGAGCTAGACCAGTTTTTGGCCGAGGACGAGAAGCGCTGGAAGAAGCAGACTTTGGAGTGGGATCATCGCTGGGCCGAGCAGGACAAGGTTAACCGCGACCTGGCCGTTGGCTTCCCGCCTTTGCGCAAAGATATCGAGACGCTGCGCGGGCTGAATCGCCAGATCTGGCGGCTGCAGGAGAGTTACGCCGCGCATCGCCTGCAGGAGGCGCAGCGCTGGCTGGGCGCGCTGGAAGGCGCCTTGGGCGACCTGCCCAAGGACGGAAAATAGGCAGATTTTGCAGCTCTGGCCGGTCTGCGACCGAGCCAGCCCAATCGTCCACGCCGCAGCTCTGGCCGGTCTGCGACCGAGCCAGCCCAATCGTCCACGCCGGGGGGCCGGCGGGGCGCCAACTACAGAATCTAGCAGCGACGCTGGCCG
>JAJTXO010000338.1 GCA_021463315.1 Caldilineales bacterium
ACGTAACGAGTAACTCGTAATCCGTAACCTGGATTTGCGGAATGCATCTCCGCGTTACGAGTTACGAGTTACGAGTTACGAGTTACGAGTTACGCACCGCACAACTCATAATCAAAGCCAAATCCCGCAATTCCGGGTTACGAGTTACTCGTTACGCCTCCCCGTCCATGCCAAATCCCGCAATTCCGGGTTACGAGTTACTCGTTACGCCGCCCCATCCATGGAAACCCTCTCCTTCCCTCCTCCTTTCATCTCCATCGTCATTCCCACCTACAACGGGCGGGCGTTGCTGGCCGTGTGCCTGCCGGCGCTGCGCGGGCAGAGCTATCCGGCCGATCGCTTTGAGGTGATCGTGGTGGACGATGCGTCCAGCGACGGCACGGTCGGGTATCTGGCAGCCGAGTTCCCCGAGGTGAGGGTGGTCGCCCTGGCGCAGAACAGCGGCTTTATCGCGGCCTGCAACGCGGGCGTGGCCGCGGCGCGGGGCGAGATCCTGGTGCTGCTCAACAACGACACCGAGGCCGAGCCCGGCTGGCTGGAGGCGCTGGTCACGGCGTTGATGAAACACCCCGAGGCCGGCTCGGCCGCCAGCAAGATGCTGCTCTTCGATCGCCGTGATACGTTGCACACAGCCGGCGATATGATGGGCCAGGATGGCATCCCGCGCAACCGCGGCGTGTGGGAACGGGACGAGGGGCAGTACGATCAGCAGCGCTGGGTGTTTGGGCCGTGCGGCGGCGCGGCGGCCTATCGGCAGGAGGCCTGGCAGCAGGCCGGCGGCTTCGATCCGGCGCTGTGGATGTATATGGAAGACGTGGACCTGGCCTGGCGCTTGCAGCGGCTGGGCTGGCGCTCGATCTACGCGCCCGAGGCCCGCATCTATCACCAGCTCAGCGCTACCGGCGGCGGCGTGCTGGCCAGCTACTACACCGGCCGCAACACGCTGTGGGTGATCGCGCGCAACTGGCCGGACGCGCTGCTGCGCAGGCATTGGTGGGCCATTGTGCGCGCCCAACTGCGCATCGCCTGGGACGCGCTGCGTGCCTGGCGGGGAGAGGCGGCGCGCGCCAGGCTGCGCGGCCAGATCGCCGGGCTGTTGGGTCTGCCGCGTGCCTGGCGCCAACGTCAGAAGGCCCAGCGCGTGACAGATGATTATCTGGAGTCGCTGTTGATGTAAGGGCAGGTTGCCAACTTTTCGGAAAAGCTGGCAACCTGCCGTGGCTTCCCTTTGCCCACTGAGCGGAGCAAGTCCTATGACACCGAAAAGCAAGCGATCATGATGCCGCCGGGGATCAGCGGCCACCGCCTGTTAGCCGATGAGTTCCATTCACCGGGCTGCAGCGGCGGTGATCATCTGCGCCAAGGCTTCTCGACTGGCGCCCATAGCCAGCAAGGAGCGTACCAGCAGGTCGAGAGACACGGAGGGATCGCCAGCCTCCATCTTTGCCACCCGTGACTGGCTGGACATCTTGACTGAATGTTGGCAACTGTGTGCAAATATCGATCCACCTCCCGTTTAACGTAAGTTTTGTGCAATTGAGGGCCGTTGGCAGCAAAAACGGCCAAAAATGAAAGCTGGACTTTACCAATCTACACGGATGTGGTTGTTACATGACGAAACTCGATGGAAGAGGTCGTCATGGACAATCAAAAGACATCTCCAAAGGCTGCCCGGACCACACTGACCCAACATGCCATGCTGGTGGTGTGGGGGCTGTACGCCCAGCAAATCGGGCTGATGGACCGGTTGATGCAGATCAAGCTGAAGCAGAAGAGCCGATTTCATCAGCCACAGACGAAGCTACTGGAATTCTTCGTGGCTATGCTGGCAGGCTTGCCACATCTTCAGGACGTCAGTCGTTCAGCACATCCGCTGGATCAGGATGGTGCGGTCGCCGAGGCCTGGAAGCAACCAGCCTGGGCAGACTACAGCGGTGTAAGTCGGACGATGCAGCAGATCAGCGCAGCAGAAGCCGATGCTGTCATAGCGGCTCTGGAAGCCATAGAGCAACCGTTCATTGAAAAGGAACTGGCCTTGGCCTGCCAGCGGTCCGGTCATCTGGTGTACGATCTGGACCTGACGGGTCGCCCTGTTTCCAGCACCAGCACCAGCTATCCAGACACAGCCTTTGGCTACATGGGCGACACGGTCAGCTTGGGCTACCAGGCGGCATTGGTGAGCATGCACAGCCCCAGCTATGGTCGCCTATGGTTAGCCAACCAGTTGCATCCTGGTGATACAGTAAGCGTGACCGAGGCGCAAGCCTTAGTGAGAGCGGCTGAGAGACGGACGGCCCTGCGACCTCGACGGCGCGTGGAGCAGGTAGCTCTGCGCTTACAGGCGGCAGAAGTCCAGTGTCAGATGGCTTTGGAAAGAATGACCGAGAGCGAAGACCGGTTGATTGCTGTCAAAGCACAGCTTCAGCAGACGTCCACAGACCTTCAGTCCTGGCGGCAACAGGCCTATACCTTTGAGGCTGAGTATCAACGAGAGCAGAGACAACCTACGGATCATTGCAAGCTGGCCCGGGCGAGGCGTAAGGTCCTGACCTACCAGCAGCGATTGCCTCGTTGCCAGGCAACTCTGGCCACGGCCGAGAGACGGTGCCAGCGTCACCTGGCTAATCTGAATGAAATCGAAAGCAACTTGGAGCACTTGCGCAGCCACCATCAACAGCTTGAGAGCGATAACGTCACCAATCCTCACCCGGTCCGAGTGATCTTGCGCATCGATGCCGGCTTTGCTAGCCGTGAGAACATCGAGTGGCTGATTGAGATGGGCTATGACATCTACACCAAGTCGCGCAGTTCGACAGTGCGTGAGGCGCTCCAAGCCAGTTTGTCTCCAGAGACCCTCTGGCAACGGGTCGGTGGTAACGCCAGCTTGACGGCCTGGCCCGACACGACCGTCAAAGACTATTTCACCTATCCGCTCAACGTCGCCCTGGCTCACTACCAGCTTGGCGATGCAAGTCGTCATTCTGTCCTATTGCACCATGGTGACGATGATGTAACCAACGACCTTGCGGCCTGGTTTCATACGTACAATGGTCGTCAGACCATCGAAGCTGGCATCAAAGAAGGCAAATCCGTCTTCCAAATGCACCATCTGAAGGTTCGCGCTTCTCAAGCGCTGCGGCTGCAAGAACATTTCGCCTGTTTCGCTGCCAATTTCGTTCGCTTCGCCGCCTCATGGCTGGCCAGTCAACAGCCTCAAGCGGCTTTTGTCAACACCAAGTCGGTCAAGCACATGGTCCAGGTTTGTGCCCACACTTCGGCCTGGGTCACGCACCACGGAGATGTATGGCTGCTAAAGTTCACCGATCACAGCCTGTACGCAGGTCATTCCCTGCGCATTGGCAACGGGCCGTTTCAGCTCCCGTTACCGCTCGAACGAAACTTTCATTTTCAGCACTTCTGAGCCAAAAGTGGCTCTGATTGCACAACCGCTACGTTAACTCAGCATGTCCATTCCAATGAGCTGCCAGCAGTCGGCAAAATTCAGTAGTTCACGATTCTCACGCAAAGCCGCCAAAAACGCCAGGAATTTCTGCCCTTTGCGGACTTTGCGCCTTTGCGTGAGACAACAATCGTGAAGCACTGAAAATTCAGTAGTTCACGATTCTCACACAAAGCCGCCAAAAATGCCAAGAATTTCTGCCCTTTGCGGACTTTGCGCCTTTGCGTGAGACAACAATCGTGAAGCACTGAAATTTGGCTTTGCGGAAAGCTGGCAGCTTTCGCACTGAGGAGGTTTGATCGATGAGCGGTGTAAAGAATAGAGTGAAGGTCTGGCTGAGCGCAGGGGCCATGGCAATGCTGTTGGCTGGTCTGCTGCTGGTGGCGAGTACTGTGTCCCCTGCCTACGCGGCGCCCCCCATCCCGCTGGATGCGCTGACCGAGCCGGCCACACCGATTCAGGTGGATTTGCAGATCGATCGCCTGGCGCGGCTGGGCGAGACCGCCACGCTGAGCTGCGTGGTGAGCACGGCCTTCGACGCCCCTGGCACGCACGCGGCCATCGAGCTGCCGGCCAACGCCGAGCTGGCCAGCGGCGAGCTGAGCTGGCAGGGCGACCTGCTGGCGGGCCAGCCCGTGACCCTGAACGCGACGATCCTCTTCAAGGGCGCCGGCGACACGGCCATCGCCTGCCGCGCCCTGCGCTCCACTGAGGAGTTGGACACCTGGGGCGATCTGGACACCATCTACCTGTCGGTGGGTGAGCAAGAGACGCTGGATGGCTTTGCGCCCGTGCCGCCGGACCAGCACGACCCACTGGGCGCGCTGGAGAGCCCCGGCCAGGGTGCAGTGGTCAGCCAGTTGGCGGCCTATCCTGCCCCGCCCGCCAGCAGCGCGCCCGAGGACGCGCCGCCAGCCGTGGACGCGCATCAGAAGGGCGCCGAGCCGGCGGCTGCCGCGGTCGAGACACCGTTGGGCAATCTGACCATCACCGGCCGCTGGCGCTTCTACAACCGCGATGGCGTCCTGGACTCCGAGCAGATGATCGTCGAGATCGTGCGCGGCGACAACGGCAACCATCTGGCCTGGTGCTACACCGACGCGGCTGGCTACTACACCTGTGGCCCCTTCACCAATCCCGGCGGCGTGGGGGTGCGCAGCCGCTATCTCTCCTACACCAACTTCAACCCCTACAATGACATCCTGGTGACGGTCAATCCCGACACAGGCACGGCCGGCAACACCGATAACGCCTTTGCCTTCACCACCTCAGCGCAGTCCTTCGCCGATGGCACGCACGATATCGGCGGCTGGAGCACCGGCAGCAGCAACGATAACCGCCGCGCCTGGTGGATCGTCAACGACCTGATCCGCGTCTGGAAATATATCTGGTTCCAAACGGGCAGCAGCCAGTCGCCGCAGGAGACATCGGGTCAATCGACGGTGCAGTGGAAGATCGACAGCACCGACGGCACCTACTACAGCCGCGGCGGCAACGTCCACCTGGAAGGACCCGATCCGTTGAGCAAGACGGTGGTGGGGCATGAATACGGCCACAACATGATGTGGAACATCTACGGCGCCTGGATGCCCACCACCTACTGCCCCAGCCCGCACTACATTCAATACACCAGCCACGTCAACTGCGCCTGGACCGAGGGCTGGGCCAACTTCATCACCATTGCCGTCAACAACGAGCCGGTCTACTATTGGGCCAGCGGCAGCAGCCTGAACCTGGAGACGCTCGACGCTTACCTGGGCTTCGGCTACATGATCGGC
>JAJTXO010000339.1 GCA_021463315.1 Caldilineales bacterium
TGATGTTTCTTGCCATAGATGCCTCTGTATAAAACTCCGTTGAACCGTTCCGAGAATTGCTCACGGATTGCACGGATCGGATTCTGTGATTGCTCGAGCCGGTCTCCGACCGAACCCACATGCTACCGCTCGGGCCGGTCTCCGACCGAGCCCACATGCTACCGCTCGGGCCGGTCTCCGACCGAGCCCGCATGCTACCGCTTGGGCCGGTCTCCGACCGAGCCCGCATGCTACCGCTTGGGCCGGTCTCCGACCGAGCCCGTCACTGTGAACCTATACTACACAAGGATCACGCACCTGTCTGTTGGTCACATTCTTATCGTACACAACGCCTGCCGTATTTCGCCCAGATGATACGCCGTATGTGCGATCATGCCGATCGCGCCGGCGATCTCCTGTTCGCCGGGCCAGCCGGGCGTGTCGTGGACAAGCTGGACGATGCGGCGGTAGCTGGCGCGCCTCGCTGATCGCGTCCAGGCTGCTGCGGGTTAGCCTCCTCAGGTTGAGTTCCTTGAAAACGTCGGACACGACATGCTCCTGTACGGAGAAAGTTTGCGCATTGTACTGCATTCTGATCGTGACAACAAACCGCGGCGGCGCCAACGTTCTGCCCCACGAAAAAGCGGCGGAGGCCAACGCGCGCGCGTTGGCTTCCGCCGCCTGCTCTCTGCTCACCGTGCAGCGCGCTGGCGCCGGCTAGGCCAGCGCCATCTCCAGGATCTCCTCGGCGATCTGATCCTCGGCCGCGCTCAGCGCGCCGGGCAGGGTGACTTCCAGCTTGAGCTGCTGCTTGCCGGCCTCGTCGAAAACCACCGAGGCGGTGACGGTGTCGCCGGGCTTGAACTCCCCGGCCAACATCCCCTCGCTCAGCTTGTCCTCCACATGGTTCATCACCACCCGGCGCAGCGGCCGGGCGCCGAATTCGGGGTCGTAGCCCTCCTCGGCCAGGAACAGGGTGGCATCGGGCGTCAGCTCCAGCTTGATGTCGTGCTCGGACAGTTGCAGGTAGACCCGCTTCAGCTCCAGGTCGACGATGCTGGTCAGCTCTTCCTTGGTCAGGTGGCGGAAGACCATGATGCCGTCCAGCCGGTTGAGGAATTCGGGCCGGAACTGCTGCTTCAGCGCCTCGGTCACCCGATCGCGCATGTTCTCGTAGTCCTGCTCGCGCTTCTGGTCGTCGTCGGTGGTGAAGGCAAAGCCCAGCTTGCTGGCCCGCTTGATCAGATTCGCGCCGACGTTGGAGGTCATCACCAGGATCGCGTTGCGGAAGTCCACCCGCCGGCCCTTGGCGTCGGACAGGTGGCCATCCTCCATGATCTGCAGCAGCATGTTCTGCGCCTCAGGGTGGGCCTTCTCGATCTCGTCCAGCAACACCACCGAGTAGGGGCGGCGGCGCACGGCCTCGGTCAACTGGCCCCCCTCCTCGTAGCCCACATAGCCAGGAGGCGCGCCCACCAGGCGGCTGACGTTGTGGCGCTCCATGAACTCGCTCATGTCCAATTTGATCAGCGCCTCGTCGCTGCCGAAGAGGAATTCAGCCAGCGTCTTGGCCAGCAGCGTCTTGCCCACACCGGTAGGCCCCAGCAGGATGAAGGTGCCGATGGGGCGCTTGGGATCCTTCAGGCCGGCGCGTGCGCGGCGCACAGCCTTGGAGATGGCCTTGATGGCCTCGCTCTGGCCCACCACCCGTTCGTGCAGCGCGCGCTCCATCTGCAAGAGACGCTCGCTCTCCTCGCCGGCGATGCGCTTGACCGGCACGCCGGTCCACATGGCCACCACCTCGGCCACATCCTCGGCCGTCACCCGCGGCTTGCCAGCCAGCGAATCCCAGCCCGCGCGCAGTTGATCCAGTTGATGGCGCAGCTCCACCTCGCGATAGCGCAGGTCGATGGCGTCGTCGAAACGTTCGCCGCTGATAGCCGCGTTCTTTTCTTTTTGCAGCGATTTCAGGCTGACAAAGGCATCGCGCAGGCTGCTGGCCTCGGGCGACTTGTACATGCGCACCCGGCTGGCCGCCTCGTCCACCAGATCGATGGCCTTGTCGGGCAAATAGCGGTCGGCCACGTAGCGCGCGGAAAGCTGGGCCGCGGCCACCAGCGCCTCGTCGGTGATCTCCAGCTTGTGATGCTCCTCGTAGACGCTGCGAATCCCCTGCAAAATGGTGATGGTGTCCTCGATGGTCGGCTCTTCCACCAGCACCGGCTGGAAGCGCCGCTCCAGCGACGCATCCCCTTCGATGTAGCGCCGATACTCGTCCAGCGTGGTGGCGCCGATGCATTGCACCTCGCCGCGGGCCAGCGCCGGCTTGAGGATGTTGGCCGCGTCCACGGCGCTGCCGGCCGAGCCGGCGCCCACCAGCATATGAACCTCGTCGATGAAGAGGATCGCTCCGCTTTCTTTGATCTCCTCGATCACCTTCTTGAGCCGCTCCTCGAACTGGCCGCGGTACATGGTGCCGGCCACCAGGGAGCCCACATCCAGCATCAGCACCCGCTTGTCCAGCAGCGTCTCGGGCGCGTCGCCGGACACAATGCGTTGGGCCAGCCCCTCGACGATGGCGGTCTTGCCCACGCCTGGCTCGCCGATCAGCGCGGGGTTGTTCTTGGTGCGGCGCGAGAGAATCTGGATCAGCCGCTCGATCTCTTTTTCGCGGCCGATGACCGGGTCGAGCTTGTTTTGCTCGGCCTGCTGGGTCAGGTCCATGCCAAGCTGGTCGATCAGCGGAGTCTTGCTTTCCTGCTTCTTGCGCTCTTGGGTCTGCTCGCTCTCCAGCAGGCTCTTGGCCGTGGCCGTGCGCACCTTGTCCAGGCTGACGCCCAGGCTGCGCAGCACATTGACCGCGATCCCTTCCCCCTCGCGCACCAGGCCCAGCAGCAGGTGCTCGGTGCCGATGTATTGATGTCCCATCAGCCGGGCCTCTTCCACCGACAGCTCGATGACGCGCTTGGTGCGCGGCGCCAGAGTAGGCTTGCCGTAGGGGGGACGATCTCCCTTGCCCACCGCGCGCTCGATGGCCTTGATCACCTGCATCGGCTCGACGCCCAGCTCGCGCAGCACCTTAATGGCCACGCCCTGATCCTCTTTGACCAGGCCCAGCAGCAGGTGTTCGGTGCCGATGTAGTTGTGATTCAGGCGCTGGGCCTCTTCCTGCGCCATGGTCAGCACTTTGCGCGCCCGTTTGGAAAAGCGATCCAACTTATCAGACATGAGATACACTCCTTAGGAGAGCGATTTTTCGATCAGGCAGGCAGTATCATCTCAATAGAGGGGGAAGACTTCCGAAGTCTTATGGACTAAGTCTCGACCCCGGTTTTTTGAGATGATACGGCAGGCATCTGGCGAAAGCGGCAACCGCGCGCCGCCTGACGCCACGCTGACGATTATAGCACAGAACACCAACAACTGTGTAGTGAGAATCTATCCAGTGACCCCTAAACAAAAGGAGGCTGAGAGGGTCTATCTCTCAGCCTCCTTGCCACGGCTGTCAGGATGGATGACGGCGTCCGGCGGGTCGGGGGGTTATTCCTCGGCCACGGCCCAGTCTACTGCCGCGCCATCGTCGTCGTCGTCCAGCTCCGCTGCTCGCCAGTCCATCTCCGCGTATTCCTCCTCGGCCGCGCGTTTCAGGCTCAGGCCCATGCGACGCCGGGCGGGATCGATGCGGATGATGCGCAGGTTGAGCACGTCGCCCTCTTTGACGACCTCGCGCGGATGAGTCACCCGGTGATTGGCCAGCTCAGAGATATGGATCAGACCCTCGAGGGTGCTATCGACGCGGGCAAAAGCGCCGAAGCTGGCCAGCTTGGTGATGACGCCTTCGACCACCTGGCCGACGGCATAGCGGTCATGCACCACGCTCCACGGCTCTGGCTCCAGCCGGCGCAGGCTCAGGCCGATGCGCTTGCGGTCGCGGTCCACATTGAGCACGTAGACCTGGACCTCGTCGCCAACCTGGATCACTTCGTTGGGATGGTTGACCCGCGACCACGACAGCTCCGAGAGATGGATCAGGCCGTCGGCGCCGCCCAGATCGACGAATGCGCCGAACTTGGCCAGGCTGCTGATGCGGCCCGTGCGCACATCGCCCTTCTTCAGCTCGCCCAGCAGCTCGTCCTTGCGGCCGCGCCGCCGTTCCCGTTGCGCCAGGCGCTCCGAGAGGATCAGCCGGTTGCGCTTGCGATCCAGCTCCACCACCTTGAGCCAGAGCGACTTGCCGACCATGCTGGCATAGCGGGTCTCCTCGTTGGCGTCCGCTTTGGCTTCGCCCTTGGTGACCAGTTGCGAGGCCGGGATGAAGCCGCGCACCTTGCCAACGCGGCAGATCACGCCGCCCCGGTTGAAGCCGATGATGGCGCTTTCGAAGACGTCGCCCGATTCGAGCAACGCTTCGGCGTCTCGCCAATCGCGCTCTTGCTGCGCGCGGCTCAGCGAGAGGACGATGTTGCCATCGCGATCCTCGGGACGCACCACATAGACCACCACCGAGTCGCCGACGTTCAGGCTATCCAGGTACTCCTTGCCCAGGCGCTCCATCTCGCGCTGATGCACGAAGCCCTCGGACTTGGCGCCCACATCCACCAGAATCTCCGTGGGGGAGATGCTGACGATGATGCCATCGCGCGTGTCGCCCGCTTTCAGCGGCTTGTACTGAAAGTCGTCGACCAAGTCCGCCATGCTGGAAGGCTGTTCGTCGGCTTCCAGGTCTTCGAACTCGTCGAAGTCGATCGTGTCAACGGCAGCAACGACATGCTCTTCGTCAACTTCGATCGCCGCGGCGGATTCAACCGTGTCGTCTGTGACGACTTCCAAGGCTTCGGCAACTTCCGCCGCGGCCGTTTCGATCTCGGCGGATGCTTCCGCGGCGATCGTTTCGGCTTCGGCTGCTGCCTGGCCTACCGTCTCGACAGACTCGTCTGCCGAGTTCACCAGCGATTCGGCCTCGGCGCCCAAGGCTTCGACGGCGGGGGCTGCGTCTTGTACTACATCAGTAGCCGCATCGACGACCGCGGTCGTTTCGGGTTCCGTGACCTTCACGAGAGTGTCCAAATCGTTCATGAGGGTTTAATGCTTCTCCTCCTAAAGTGTCCAGCCCATTATACGAATAAGTCTGCAATATGCAAGGACGGGACTCTGCTGCACACGGATCTGCAGCCACCCCCCTGGGTCAGGCTCCGCCCCCGGCAAAGCTAACTCTCGCGCACTGTCACCCTGAGGCTCGGCGAAGGGTCTCGGTCTTG
>JAJTXO010000034.1 GCA_021463315.1 Caldilineales bacterium
GACAGGGTTCGGGTTGACGCTGCGCCGGGGTGGGATGCTTCGCCGAGCCTCAGCATGACAGGGTGCGGGTTGACGCTGCGCCGGGGCGGGATGCTTCGCCGAGCCTCAGCATGACATAATTAGATCGGCTGAGGGGCCATTGTAGCATCTGTGATGGAGAATTTCAAACGTCCGGCGTAGGATTCCGGCGCGGCAGTGCAGGCAGCCCGCGGTTGTCTTGCACCAGGAATCGTGTATACTATCACTGGCGCGCGGGCTCGATCGCTGCGCGCAGAGTGGCCTGAGCCATCAGCATCTTTGAAAGCAGAGCACTACCCATGCACCACCGTGAAACCTACACCGTCGAGGTCGCCGGCCTGACCCGGCATTTCCCCCTGTTCGAGGTCGCGCCCGGCGTGCGCATCGCCATCTTCAACATGCTGGGCGACACCATCGTGGTCAAGGCCGCGGCCGCGTCGCTGGCTGAACGGCTCAAGGAGACGCCGGCCGACGTGCTGGTGACGGCCGAGGCCAAGAGCATTCCGCTGATCTACGAGATGAGCGCGCTGATGGGCCTGCCCTACATCGTGCTGCGCAAGAGCTACAAGACCTACATGGGCGACGCGCTCAGCGCCGAGACGGTCTCCATTACCACCGGCGCGCCGCAGACCCTCTATCTGGACGAGAAGGATCATCGCCTGATCATGGGCAAGAACGTGATTTTGATCGACGATGTGGTGAGCACCGGCAGCACCCTGGAGGGCATGGAGCAGGTGATGACCAAGGCCGGCGCGCAGGTCAGCCGGGTGGCCGCGGTCTTCACCGAGGGGGACGGCGACTGGTCGCACGTGGTCGCGCTGGGCAATCTGCCGGTGTTTGTCGATGGGCAAGGGCCGTGATCCATTGCTGCATGAGCCATGAATGACGAGCTCGCAACCCGGGCATCATCCATCGTTTCCGAGGCCAGGACAGCCACGGCTGGATCTCCCAACGAGGCCAGTCTGCGCCACGAGTTGGAGGCGATTCTTGAGCGCCACTGTCGCGCGTTGGGTATCCCTTGGACGCCGTTTCAGTTGGATCGCTCACTGGGTCCAAATGGAAACAGCATCCGTTTTGTCGATGTGGCGCACGGCGCTGTAGTCATCGAGTACGAGGCGCCGGGGAGCTTTGGCGGACGAGAGGGGGCTAAGCTACGCGGCGCGCAGCAGCAGGCCAGTGAATATACCCGGCTCCTGCAGCGCGAGGAGGGGCGTTCTCTGTCGGAGTATGTGCTGGTCGCCTGGGACGGAGGCCATATCAGTTTTGGTCGTTTCGACCAGAACGCGCCGCGTTGGGAAGCCCTCAGCGCGTTCGACGAAGCCGGCGCGTTGCGTCTGTTGCTGGCACTACGGGATGACGGCGCGCCGCTGGTGCATCCCCTGTTGTTAGCCCAGATCGCCGGCCCAGACTCGCCCGTTGGCGTTGGGTTGCTGCCTCGCCTGTTCGAGGCCGCGCGCGCAGCGTCCTCCGCAACTGAGGGGGCGACCAGCAAAACTAAGCTGTTGTTCACCGAATGGCGACGCCT
This sequence comes from Caldilineales bacterium, assembly GCA_021463315.1. Taxonomy (GTDB): domain Bacteria; phylum Chloroflexota; class Anaerolineae; order JAAEKA01; family JAAEKA01; genus JAAEKA01. The sequence continues at coordinate 1,544 of JAJTXO010000034.1, forward strand.
GTTCGGCCAGGTGGTCGGCGTGCAGTCGGAGCACCTGAAATCGCTGCTGGCCCGGCAGGGAGAGGCGCACGGCCAGCCGTATGACCAGGATCCGGCAGTCTATCTGTTTGCCCTCAACACCTACATTGCGTTGGTGGCCAAACTTGTGGCGGCCATGGCGCTGCCCAATGGCTCCCAGGATTTGACTAACCCTAACACGCCCGTCGAGCATAAGATGGCCGTGTTGGAGTCTGGGCGGCTCTTTGCCGACGCCGGTGTGACCAACATGCTGACCGGGGACTTCTTTTCGTGGCACCTGGACGACGCCCACCGGGCCAGCTATGCCGCGTCGCTGCACGCCCTGATCATCCACTTGAGCGCCATCAATTTCGATGTGACGCGCAAGGATCCCGACACCACGCGCGACCTGTTCAAGGGCTTGTATCAATCCTTCGTACCGCGGGCGTTGCGACACGCGCTGGGTGAGTATTACACGCCGGATTGGCTGGCCACGCACGCGCTGGATGTGATCGGCTGGCAGCCAGGCGATACCCTGTTGGACCCCACCTGCGGCTCGGGGACTTTCGTGCTGGAAGCGTTGCGCCAGAGGTTGGCGGCCAGCCGAAACGAGCAGCCGCGTGCGCAAGACCTGTTGGAGGGTCTCTACGGCATCGACCTCAATCCATTGGCCGTGCTGGCCGCCCGATCTTCGCTGGTGGTCTATCTGGCCCCCTATCTCGACCCCTTTAAGCCCGTTCGTCTGCCGATCTACCTGGCCGACGCGATCAACTCCGCCACTACGATCGGCGGTGTGTACCGGCATTCGCTGCAAACCGAGCGCGGCCCGGTAACCTTCGTCGTTCCGCGCGCGCTGGTTGCCAGCGGCGATTTCTTCCGGGCCATGATGCGGATGCGCGATCTGGTCGAGGCGGAGATGGATGCTGAAGCGGTTGTTTCAGCACTGTCCATCGAGTTCGACTTCTCGTTTCTCACGGCCGATGACCGGCTTGCCCTGCACGATACCGTGGCAGCGCTGCTGGAACTACAACGCGCGGGCTGGAACGGCATCTGGGCCGCGATTCTGGCCGATCGCTTTGCCGCGGCGGCCATTCCGCCGGTGCAGTTCATCGCAGGCAATCCGCCCTGGGTCAAGTGGAGCCACCTGCCGCCCGACTACGCGGCGTTCATCAAGGATCGCTGTCTGCAACTGGGGGTGTTCAGCGAGGATCGTTGGGTCGGCGGTATCGAGTCGGACATCTCTACTATCGTAACCTATGAGGCCGTCGACAAGTGGCTGGCGCATAGCGGGCGGCTGGCCTTCTACATCACCGGCACAGTGTTTTCCACCGAGTCCAGCGAAGGCTTTCGCCGTTTTCACCTGCGCCATCGCTGTCTGCGCATGAAGGTGCTCGGCGTCGAGGATTTCGATGCGCTGGCGCCGTTCGAGGGCGTCAGCAATCATCCGGCCTTGCTGGTGTTGGAGCGCGACGCCGAGACTGTGTATCCAGTCCCTTACCGGGTCTGGCAGCCGGTCACGGTCGATGGCGCGCCCCAGCGCTTCTTCCATGACATGGCCGAGTTCCGCGGACAGGCAAGCTATGAGGATCTGCTGGCGCAGCCGGTGCCGGGCACTGAGGCCGGCCCCTGGCTGAAAGGCACGCCGGCCGATCATCAACTATGGCAGCGGCTGTTCGGCGCGGCTCAGCCTCATTACCGGGCGCGCAAGGGCGTCACTGCCGATCGCAACGGCATCTTCTTTGTCAAGGTGCTGTCAACAGCGCCGGATGGCAAAACGTGTCGCATTCAGAATGAGCCAAGCCTCGGACGGCAACCGCGGATAGCGCAAGTTACCGCGATGGTTGAAGCCGAGCATGTCTTCCCTTTGTTACGTGGCCGCGGCGTCAACGCTCTCTCAGCGCAACCTGATCCGGATTACTGCATTCTATTGCCGCAGCGCGGTATGCACGGCGATCCCGATCTACCTGTGACCGCACCGCACACGCATCGCTTCTTGAGCCAGTTCCGCGCCGAGCTGGAGGCCCGCTCCAGCTATCGGCGTTTTCAGCGAGGCCAACCTTACTGGTCGCTATGGAGCACTGGCAGCTATACCTTTAGCCCCTTCAAGGTCGTCTGGCGGGAAATGTCCGGCCAGCAGTTCGCCGCAGCCTACATTGGCGCCCATAAAATAGCTGGCTTGGGCGAGAAGTTAGTGATCCCTGACCATAAGCTTTACTTCGTGCCTGTGGACAGCGAGGATGAGGCTGCTTATCTCACCGGTTTGCTGAACGCCCCTATCATTGCTCATGCCATCAACGCCTACGCCGCTCAGCTAAGCCTGGGTGTCAGCGTCGTCGAATATCTGAACATCCCGCCCTTCGACCGCATCCTTCCAGCCCATCGACGTATGGCTGAGTTGGCGCAACACGTTACCCATGCTCGCCGCGCAGCCACTACCGACGAGCTGAGCGAGATGGATGCTCTGGTTGATCAATTGTTTGGATTGCAGCTAGGCTGATTTGCTTCAACCGCCTTTCTGTGGTATAACGTGCCTCGTGGGTTAGCGAGCAGCCACGGTTTTGTGAACGCCGTCCGGTTTTCTGGCCAGGAGCGGCGTTTTTGTTTGCCACCCACCCCGATGTGTCTCAGCGGTCGTTCACCTCGGTTAGAAAAGACTTCTGAAGTCTGAAGAATTACATCCTATGACCGCATTAGGAGACAAATGAGTTTTGCACAGTTTCCCCTCGACGCCCGCCTGCAACAGGGCGTGCGCGAGATGGATTTCACTTCCCCCACCCCCATTCAGATCGCGGCGATTCCGCCGGCTTTGCAGGGGCGCGACATTCTGGGTTCGGCTGAAACCGGCACCGGCAAGACGGCGGCTTTTCTGCTGCCGACTATGCACAAGCTGCTGAACGCCCCCACCCAGAAGAATCAACAGCGGACCGGCCCGCGGGTGCTGGTTCTGGTGCCCACGCGTGAGCTGGCCCTGCAGGTGGCCGATCACGCCGAGCGCCTGGGCGCGCATACCAAGCTGCGCTCGGCCGCGATCTTCGGCGGCGTCTCGCTGGTCAACCAGGAAAAGGTCCTGCAGCGCGGCGTCGATATCGTCATCGCCACCCCCGGCCGCCTGCTGGACCACGTGCAGCGGCGCAACATCGCCTTTGGCAACCTCGAGGTGTTTATCCTGGATGAGGCCGACCGCATGTTGGATGTGGGCTTTTTGCCCGATATCCGCAAGGTGGCCCGTCTGCTGCCCCGCCAGCGCCAGACCATGCTCTTCTCGGCCACCCTTCAGCCTATCCTGGAGCTGGCCAGCGAAGTGACCCATGACCCCGTGCGCGTGGGCGTGGAGAAGACCGCCGCACCGGCCGTCATCGATCAAACCCTGTTCCCGGTGCCGGAGGATCGCAAGATCCAGGCGCTGCAAGCGCTGCTGCGCCAGGACGGCGTCAACAGCGTGTTGGTCTTCACCCGCACCAAGCACCGCGCCGACAAGGTGGTCAAGAACCTGCAACGGTCTGGCGTGGCCGCGGCTGTGATCCACAGCAACCGCTCGCAGAACCAGCGCATCGCCGCGCTGGAGGCCTTCCGCAGCGGCCAGGCGCGCGTGCTGGTGGCCACCGACATCGCCGCGCGCGGCATCGACGTGGAGGGGGTGTCGCACGTGGTCAACTTCGACCTGCCCAGCGTGGCCGAGGACTACGTGCATCGCATCGGCCGCACCGGCCGCGCGCAGATGGCCGGCGCCGCGTTCACCCTGGTGACCCCCACCGACGAGGTGATGGTGCGCAAGATCGAGACCATCCTCAAGCAGCGCATCCAGCGCGAGCGGCTGGCGGGCATCAGCGACGCGGTGCATGGCGCTGGCCTGCCCGACAAAGAGGCTATGCGGCGCTATCTGGAGTCCAAGCACAACGGCGGCGGCCAGGCCCGCTACAGCTAAGCCGCGGCCGCCTGACCCGGCCGAAGCCTCGACTCCGCGTCGGGCGGCAGTTGCCGACGAGTATCATCTCAATAGATTGGGGAAGACTTCCGAAGTCTTATGGACTGTGAGCCCGTCTTGAACAACCCTGCGCAGACTTCGGAAGTCTCGACCCCGGTTTTTTGAGATGACACACCGACGAGAATGAAAAAGCCCCGACCCAGGAATGGGTCGGGGCTTGTGGTGTCAGCTTTGTTCGCCAGGGCCATCCCCACCGTCCACCCCTCCCCGTCCACCGATCACCGATCACCGCTCACTGTTCCCCGGGGGCGTTCCCTTCGTGCTGCTCCTTGGCCTTCTTGCGCTTGCGCTGCCAGGTGTAGAACGGCACCATGACCGACATGCTGGCCTCCTGGGCCTTGGTGCGGGCCGTCACCTGGGCCGACCAGACCGCGGCGCGCATCTTGTTGGCTTGCAGTTGCAGCGCCTCACGGATCGGCCAGTTCTCCACCAGGATCGCCTGTTCCTCGGCCGGCTTGGTTGGCTCCCAGTGCAGCACAGCCGTGCCCCAGGTCAACCCTGCGCCAAAGCCGGCCAGGATGATGTGATCCCCTTCTTTGATCTTGCCCTGGTCGGCCGCATCGGCGATGGCGATGGGGATGGCCGCGGCTGAGGTGTTGCCGTAGCGGTCCAGGTTGACCATCACCTTGCTGAGATCGAACTTGAGGCGGGAGGCGATCATTTCGACGATACGGACATTGGATTGATGTGGAATCAGGTAGTCGATCTCGCTGAAGGGCAGGCCGCTGCTTTCGACGACGTTCTGAATGCTGCGGGTGATGGTTTTGGCCACGAATTTGTAGACCCGTTTGCCATCCATGCGCAGGTAGTGCTCCCGCTGGTTCAACACCTTCTCGCTGAATGGATTGGCGCCGCCGCCGCCGGGGCAGTAGAGCGCGTCCCATTGCGCGCCGTCGGAGCCCAGCTCGAAGGAGAGCACGCCGGTGGGGGAGTTGCTGGCCTCCAGCACCAGCGCGCCCGCGCCATCGCCGAACATGATGGCCGTGTTGCGGTCGGTGTAGTCGATGCCGATGGATAGCTTCTCCGCGCCCACCACCAGCACCCGCTCGTACATGCCGGTTCGGATGAACTGCGAGGCGGTCACCAGGGCGTAGATCGAGCCGGTGCAGCCGGCATTCAGATCGAAGGCGGGCGTCCCGCGCGCGCCCAGCCGGTCCTGCAACAGGCTGGCGGCCGCCGGCACCAGATAGTCCGGCGTCGAGGTGGCGAAGACGATCAGATCGAGCTCTTCCGGCTGCATCCCGGCGTGTTCCAGGGCGATGCGGCTGGCCTGCAGCGCCATGTCCACCGCGGTTTCACCGGGGTCGGCGATGCGGCGCTCGCGGATGCCGGTGTTGTGGGTGATCCACTCGTCGTTGGTGTCGACCATCTGTTCCAGATCGTAGTTGGTCAAGCGTCGGGCGGGCACATACTTGCCCCAGCCGGTGATGCGGGCGTAGCGTTGCGTCATCCTCGAAATTCTCCGTTGATAAGACAAGACAACAGGCGGCCAACGCCGGTCAGGCTGCGAGTCCGCAGCCGCCGGCATCCTTGCCGCCTGTCAAACTGATAAAGTTAGGGCTGTGAGCGGCCGCGATACCAGACGGCCACGCCGATGGCGCCCACAGCCACGGACACGCCTGAAGCTGTAGCCGCGGCTGCCGCCGTGATCTTCCAATGCTCGCGCAACTGCACCAGGATCATGCCGCGCCAGCCATGGCGCTGCAGCGCGGTGCTGATCAAACTCTGCCGCAGATCCTCACGAAAGGCCAGGCGCAGCGGCGCGGGGGCCAGGTTCTGTTTGAGCAGCAGGGTAAACTGGGCCAACGATTCCAATTCAGCGCGCGCCTCCGGGGTCAGGCCGGCCAGATCTGCCGGGGCGTCGTCCTCCACGCCGGGAAGGCCATAAGCGTTGAGTAGCTCCTCAAGGCTGCGCTTGTCCATGACTACACTCGTTTCGTAGGTCTGCCTGTGCTAGGCGAAGCCGCGCTGTTGCAGTTCCTCGCGCAGGGCCAGCAGGGTGCGGTGATAGAGCGACTTGATGGCGCCCTCGCTGCGGCCCATGATCGCGCCGATCTGGGCGTTGGGCAGCGCATCGCTGAACTTGAGCAGGATCAGTTGCTGCCGGTCGTCGGGCAACTGGCGGATCGCGCTCAGCAGCGCTTCCCGTGCCTCGGAGGCTTCGGCCAGGCGCTCAGGATTGGCTGAGGTATAGGGCAGATGGGCCTGGTCTTCCAGCACCAATTCACGCCGGCGGCTGCGGTCGCGGTGCCAATTGGCCACCAGATTGTGGGCGATCCGGTACAGCCACGCGGAAAAGGGCACGCCGCGGTTGTTGAAGCTGCTGATATGGTCCAGCGCCTTGAAAAAGGTGCGAGCTGTCAGATCCTCGGCATCCTGCTGATTGCCAGTGCGATAGTAGATGTAGCTGTAGATGCGGTCGACATAGCGCTCATAGAGGACGCCAAAGGCATGCGGGTCCTCTTTGGCCTGCTCGATCAAAACGATCTCGGCCGCGTGTTCCAACCCTTTCTCGTTGGATTGCTCCGCCAGGCGGCCGTCATCCTCGTTCAAGATAAGGTCGGTCATCGCGCCGCCTTGGATCGACGCAAGCCAAGCAATCCGGCGCTCGCTAGGTTAGTGACAGCAGAATTTCTCGACATCTTGTACAACACTGAACTTGCAAGCTGGTTTCGCACGAAGGTGGAGCAATGGGCGCCCAGGCAGTGCAGCTATGATATGCGCCAGATGCCATTTGGGCAAATCGCCAGAGGACAGGGCAGCCCAGCCGCGAATCACCAACGCCCCAGGCCGAAACCTGAGGCGTTGGTGCAACTGTCATGGCATTCTGGTCGCCGTCATCGTGCCGGACACCGACACGCCTGTTAACGATGGACGTGGCGCGCGATGTGATCCAGAAATTCCCCGCGCGTTTGGGGGTTATGCTTGAAGCTGCCCAGCATGGCGCTGGTGGTCATGCGCGCGTTGGCCTTCTTGACGCCGCGCATCGCCGCGCACATGTGTTGGCCCTCGACCACCACAGCCACCCCTTGGGGCTGGAGGGTCTCCTGCAGAAAGTCGGCGATCTGGTGCGTCATGCGCTCTTGCACCTGCAGGCGGCGGGCGAACATCTCCACGATGCGCGGAATCTTGCTCAGGCCGATCACCTTGCCGTTGGGGATATAGGCCACGTGCGCCCGGCCGTAGAAGGGGAGCATGTGATGCTCGCACAGGCTGAAGAAGTCGATATCCTTGACCAGCACCATCTCGTCGTATTCCACGTCGAAGACCGCGCCGTTGATCAGCGCCTGAGGATCGGTCGTATAGCCCGCGGTCAGCTCGGCATAGGCCTTGGCGACGCGCAGCGGGGTGCGCTGCAGGCCCTGGCGTTCGGGATCCTCGCCGATGGCCACCAGGATCTGGCGCACAGCATCCTCGATGGCTTGCTGGGGCTGATCGTCCAGCAGCAGTTCATCCTCCTGCCATGCCGTGCTCAGCCCGTGGCCGTTGCCGTTGACGACGTAGGCCGGGTTGAGCAGCGTCAGGGAGTGGCTGTCGAATTGTAAACTTGTCATAATGCATTCCTTCTGAAGCGTGGGCTACCGCCGCTGGAGCGATGTCATCGGTCCAAACTCCCGCAGCTTCCACGGACGCCCAATCCGTCGGTCAGCACAGCCAAACGGGTGATTTGTCACAGTTCTGTCGAGGTTATTTGGCTACAATCAATTGCATTATAGCCACCTGCACCGTTTGTTCCAGTCGGGTAGGTCACAATCATCGAAATCCGGGCGCCTCGCCGCCGGACACAGTCACCCATCCCCGCCGGGCCGGTTGCTTCACCGCCAACTGGCCAGAAAGAGAAACGCGCCATGAACGCTGACCGCATCGAAGTCCATGATCTGTTGGTGCGCTGCATCGTCGGCATCAACCCCGAGGAGCGGGTCAACAAACAGGATGTGATCATCAACCTGACCCTGTATGGCGATCTGTTGCCAGCAGGCTTGAGCGACGATATCGAAGACGCCATCAACTACAAGACCCTCACCAAGCGCGTCATCGACCACGTCGAGGCATCGGACTATCTGCTGGTCGAAAGAATGGCGCACCGGATCGCCGAGATCGCGATCCGCGAGTTCGGCGTCCAGCGCGCGGTGGTCAGCGTACAGAAGCCTGGCGCGCTGCGCTTTGCCCGCTCGGTGGGCGTCGTGGTCGAGCGCACAGCCGCCGACTTCGCCTGATCCCGGCCAATCCAGTCTCACGCGCTTCACGCCATGCCCATCGCCTATCTCTCCCTGGGCTCCAACCTGAACAAGGAACACAATCTGCGCGAGGCTGTCCGGCTGCTGGCAGCCCATGGCCGGCTGTTGGCGGTCTCGGCGGTCTTCGAGACCGCGCCGGTCGGCAATCCCGACGATCCCACCTTCTTCAACGCGGCCGTGGCGCTGGAGACGGCGCTTTCCCCGGCCGAGCTGAAGCAGCAGGTGCTGGCCAGCATCGAGCAGCGGCTGGGCCGCCAGCGCAGCGCCGACCCCAACGCGCCCCGCACCATCGACATCGATCTCTCCCTCTACGACGATGCGATCCTGGCGCTGGGCGCGCGGCAGATCCCCGATCCTGACATCCTGCGCTTTGCCCACGTGGCCGCGCCGTTGGCCGACCTGGCGCCCGCCTATCGGCACCCGGAGACCGGCGAAACGCTGGCGGAGATCGCTCAGCGGGTTGGCGCGGCCGCCAGCCAGCCGCCGTTGCTGCGCCGCAGCGATGTGACCCTGCCTGGCGGCCAGCCCGCGCTGGCCGGATGAGGCAGCCACCATGTCCACCCAAGCGCTGCGCCTCTTCATCGCTGTCGAGCTGACCCCCGATCTCCGGCAGGCCATCGGCCGCGTGCAGGCTGAGCTGCAAGGCCAGTTGGCGCCTCGCGTGGTGCGCTGGACCCACCCCGATGGCATCCACCTGACGCTGAAGTTTCTGGGCGACACGCCGCCAGAGCAGACGCCGGCGATCGCCCAAGCCATGCGCATGGCCGCGGCCAGCTTCGAGCCGTTCACGCTGGTGGTCGCGGGCCTGGGCAGCTTTCCCAACCCCCGCCAGCCGCGCGTGGTGTGGGTGGGTGTGCCGGCAGTCCCCAAGGCGCTGGCCGGCGTGCAGCGAGCGTTGGATCTGCACCTGGCCGGGCTGGACTATCCCAGGGAAACGCGGCCTTTCAATCCGCACTTGACTTTGGGGCGCGTCAACGACCGCGCCACGCTGGCCGAGCGCCAGACGTTGGCCGCGCTGTTGAGCCGCACGCAGATCGCCGAGCTGGGCAGCCTGCCGGTGCAGGAGATCGTGCTCTTTCGCAGCGAGCTGCGGCCTGCCGGCGCGGTCTACTCCGTCCAGGCCCGCGCGCCGCTGTCCAACCGCCCGTAGGACGATTTTCCAAATCGTCCCTCTCCGCGCCCGCAACAGCCCACCCCCGTAGGACGATTTTCCAAATCGTCCGCTTCGCGGCCAGGTGAACGGACGATTTTCCAAATCGTCCTACGGGCGTTGCGCCTTGCCTTGTTGTTTGTGGTACAATAGCGGACGGAGATCCCCATGGCAGCCGAGAGCATGATCGTCATTCTCACCCACGAGCACACCGACTTCGACGCGTTGGCCTCGATGCTGGGCGCGCACAAGCTTTTCCCTGAGGCGACGCCGGTGCTGCCGCGCGTGCTGAACCGCAACCTGCGCGAGTTTCTGGCGCTGTACCGCTCTGGCCTGCCCTTTCGCCAACAGGAAGAGCTGCCTCGCCGCCCGGTGGCGCGCGCTATCGTGGTCGACACCCAGAGCTTCACCACCGTGCGCGGCATGCGGCCCGACACCCCTGGGCTGTACATCGATCATCACGCCTGGCAGAACCCCGATGAGCCGGGCTGGCAGTACTGGGGCGACCAGGTGGGCGCCACCACCACCCTGCTGGTGGAGAAGATCGCCGAGCGCAGCCTGCCCGTCAACCAGGTCGAGGCCACGCTGCTGCTGCTGGGCATCTACGAGGACACCGGCTCGTTGGGCTATGCGGCCACCACCCCGCGCGATCTGCGCGCCAGCGCCTGGCTGCTGGAGCAAGGCGCCAACCTGCAGGTTCTGCGTCGCTTCCTGCACCATCCCCTTTCCCCCGCGCAGACCGAGCTGTACAACAGGCTGGCCGAGAGCAGCCAGGTCTACGATATCGCCGGCCACTCGGTGGTGATCGCCGCGGCCTACGCGCCCAACTACAGCGACGAGATCAGCACCCTGGCCCACAGTCTGAGGGATATCTACGAGCCCGACGGGCTTTTTCTGCTGGTCGACCTGGACGATCGCATTCAGATGGTGGCGCGCAGCACCAGCGACGCGGTGGACGTGGGGCGCATCGCCAAGGCGCTGGGCGGCGGCGGCCATGCCCGCGCGGCCGCGGCCTTGATCCGCAACCGCCGCGTGGACGAGGTGCAGGCCCACCTGCTCGAGCTGCTGGCACAGACGGTCAAGCCCTCGGTGACAGTGGCCCAGATCATGACGCACGGCGTTCCTGTGGTGGTGCAGTCTGGCGTCACCATCGAGGAGATGGCGCAGATCATTCAGCGCTACGGCTTCGAGGGCTACCCGGTGGTCGACGGCGGCGCCGGCGCCACGCGTGCCGGCCCCTTTTCCAGCCAGGCCAGCCAACTGCGGGGCATTGTCAGCCGCCGCCAGGTGGATCGAGCCACCCACCACGGCCTGGCCAGCCACCCCATCGACCGCTACATGCGCACCGGCGCCATCACCGTGACCCCTGAGACCAGCATCGCCGATCTGCAGCGGCTGATGATCGAATCGGGCTGGGGCCAGATTCCGGTGGTCGATCCAGCCAGCGATCAGATCATCGGCATCGTCACCCGCACCGATCTGATCAAGCTGTGGGGCAGCCCCAGCATCCATTCGCGGCGCGAGGATATCGCCTTGCGGCTGGAGGCCAGCCTGCCCGCGTCGCTGCTGGCCACGCTGCGTCAGGCCGGCGCGCTGGCCGAGAGGTTGGGCTATCCGCTCTACGCGGTCGGCGGCTTTGTGCGGGATCTCCTGCTGGGCCGCGCCAACGCCGATGTGGATCTGGTGGTGGAAGGCAACGCTATCGAGCTGGCCATCGAGCTGGCCCGCACCCACGGCGGCCGCGTGCGCAGCCACCGGCGCTTTGGCACGGCCAAGTGGATCCTGCCTGACGCTGGCGACGCCAGCCAATGGCATTTGGTCGAAGAGGAGCAGCAGGAGGACGAGCCGGACAGCCGCCGCGCCGGCGATCTGGCGACGACCCTGCCGGCCTCGCTGGATTTCGTCGGCGCGCGCACCGAGTTCTACGCTGCGCCGACCGCGCTGCCAACGGTGGAGCGTGGCTCCATCAAGCTGGACCTGCACCGCCGCGACTTCACCATCAACACCCTGGCCATCAACATCACGCCGAGCCGGTGGGGCGAGCTGTTGGACTTCTACGGCGGCGAGCGCGACCTGCAGGAGCGGCTGATTCGCGTGCTGCACACGCACAGCTTCGTGGATGACCCCACGCGCATTCTGCGCGCGGCCCGCTTCGAGCAGCGTTTCGGCTTCCGCATCGAGCAGCGCACGGCCGAGCTGATCGGCGATGCCGTCGATCTGCTGGACCGGGTGACGCCGGCGCGCGTGCGCCACGAGCTGGAGCTGATCTTCGCCGAGAGCCGGCCGGAGCAGGCGCTGCGCCGCTTGGGCGAGCTGGGCGTGCTGGACATCATTCACCCCGGTCTGCCCGTGGACGACTGGGTGGCCGAGCGTTTCCAGCGGCTGCGCGCGGCCATGCAGGCGCACAGCGGCCCCCTGCCGGCCGATGTGGATCAGCTCTACTTTGCGATTTGGACCTACCGGCTGGATGCGCTGGCCTTTGCGCAGCTTGACCAGCGCCTGAGCCTGATGCGCAGCACGCTCAACGTGCTGGAAAACCTGCACGAAGCCAAAGGCGCAGCCGAGCGGCTGGCGCTGCCGGCTTTGCTGCCCAGTGAAATCTATCTGACTCTGCAGCATACCTCGGACGCCACCCGCTTTCTGTTGCCGATCATCACGGCATCGCCCGTGGTGGCCGCGCACATCCAGCGCTACCAGCAAGAGCTGCGCCGCGTGCGGCTGTTCACGGATGGCCGAGATCTGAAGCGCCTGGGGCTGGAGCCTGGCCCGATCTACGGCCAGGTGCTGGACGCGGCCCGCAGCGCCTGGATGGATGGCCGGATCCAGAGCGAGGCCGAGGAGCGCCGCCTGGTGCAACAGTTGGTGAGCGAGCGGCTGTCCGAGAGGAACAAAATCTGAGACTGGCCGCGCCGAGCGCGGCCGCGCCAGGGATATCGAGTTTTCGCCAGCAAGGAGGAACCGTGCAAGCAATCACAAAACCGTTTGGCATGCTGTGGGACGCCTTGTTCCTGCAGCGCGACGCCTACGCCCGCATGCGCGATGACAACAACCCCTTTGTCGAGGGGCTGTTTGTCCTGGTGGTGTTGGGCGTAGCGTTGGGTCTGTTGGGCGTCGTTGGCGCCACGCTGGAATGGGCCAGCAGCCCCAACCTGGCCGAAATCCAGGACACTGTTCTGGCTTTCCTGCAGCAGATGCCCTGGTGGCAGTTCATGCAGCAGGATCCGCAGGCCGAGGCTGCCTGGTTTCAGATCTGGAACGGCATCTGGGATGTGGTCCGGGCTACCGCGCCCTCTCCGGCCGGCTCGCTGCTGGGCATCGTGACCATTCCGCTGGGGCTGATCTTGGGCTGGCTGGTCTACGGGCTGGTGGCCTATCTGTTCGCGCGGCTGTTGGGCGGGCTGGGCACGCTCAACCAGACGTTGGGCGCCACCGCGCTGGCCGCCGCGCCACAGTTGCTGAATGCGCTGACGGTGCTGCCCTTCGTGGCGATCTTCAGCCTGGGCGCCTGGACGCTGCTGTGCAACTACATGGCGCTGCGCACGGTGCATGGGCTGAGCTGGCAGCGCTCGGTGGCCGCGGCCCTGCTGCCGCTGCTGGCGTTGGCGCTGCTGGCCATTCTGCTGGGCGGATTGGCTGCTGTCGTGCTGGGCCCGCTGTTTGCCACCCTGTTCGCCGGAGGGTTGCCATGAACGCATTGCTGATCAGTCTGCGGGATATCGCCTTGCTGCGCACGCCGGCCTATGAGCAGGCGCGCGATCGCAAGGACGCCATGCGGCGGGGTGTGCTGATCCTGCTGGCCTGCTTTCTGCTGGCCGGCATCGGCGCCTCCATCAACCGCTACATCGTCGCCGTCCGCCCAACCGGCATGGAGGAGATGGACCTGTTCCGCGAGGAGTTCCAGCGCAACATGGAGCTCTGGCAGCAGACCATGCCGCAGCAGGATGGGCCAAGCCAGTTGTTCATGGATCAGTTTCTGGAAACCTTCGAGTCGGGCTTTCGCATCGGCGTGGCCGTCGACGAGCTGGCGACGCCGCTGCCGCGCGGGCTGGCGAGGGGGTCTGCGGCGCTGGGCGGCTGGGTGACCGGCGCGCTGGGCCATCTGGGCGGCTGGCTGGCCTACGCGGTCTGGGTGTTGCTCTTCGCCAAGCTGATGGGCGGCAACGGCGGGGTGGATCGCTTCCTGGGGCTGACTGCGCTCTTTGCCGTGCCCAACCTGCTCGGCTTCTTCAGCTTCATCCCCTGTCTGGGGCCTTTCCTGGCCCTGATCGGCTGGCTGTGGGGGGTGGCGGTCTACGTCAAGGCGGTGCAGGTCAGCCAGCGGCTGGAGCTGGGCCAGGCGATCCTGGCCACGATCCTGCCCGCGGTGATCCTGGCGGTGATTCTGATGATCGCGGCCTTCATGGGCCTGCTGGCGATCCTCGCTATGGCCAGCCAGGGTTGATCAGGCCGCGGCGTTGTGTCATCTCAATAAACCGGGGTCGAGACTTCCGAAGTCTGCGCAGGTTTGTTCAATACGGGCTCACAGTCCATAAGACTTCGGAAGTCTTCCCCAACTATTGAGATGATACCGCGGCGTTCACTGGATCTGCACGGCGAAGAACGTGATCTCCCCGGCCCGCCGGCCGTGCGGCGTGGTTAGGCTGTTGGGCAGGCGCTGCTGCACCTCGCGCAGCGCGGCCT
>JAJTXO010000340.1 GCA_021463315.1 Caldilineales bacterium
CTGGATCGTCCAGCAGATCGGCGTAACCCACTTCCTTCGACGGAATCGGCCGGCCGTCGGACCCTACCTCGTACAGGACGAAGCGAACGCCATTCGCCGGCGCACCGGGGCGTTGCGGGTCGATCACCCACTCGTCACTGGACGCATCGTAGACGAACGTCTTGCCAAGATGCCGGTTGGAAATGACAGTCCGTGCCAGGACAGGATCCGCCGTGCGCGATGTGGCAAGATCACGGAAGAAACGGGCAACGAATGGCCGCCCCGATTCGGCGCTGATGCGCACCTTGCAGGCTAATCTGCGCATGGCGCTGGGTCCCGAGGCCAGCGAGGAGCAGGTCTTCCAGACCGCGCGCGCCGCGCTGCGCCATGCCGGCATGGCCTATTTCGAGCTCTACCACGCGCTGGGGGTGGGGCCAGAGGCCTTCCTGGCCGCGGTGCGCAGCACGCCGCTGACCGACTATTACGTCGACGAGATGCTGACCCAGGAGCGGGGCATGGTGGTGGTGACGGTTCACATGAGCAATTTCGACCTGGCTGGGCTGGCCTTTGCCTACCGCGGGCTGCACCTGAACGTGCTGGCCTATGCCAACCCCACCAGCGGCTACGACATGCAGAACAAGATCCGCCTCAAGGGGGGGATCAACCTGATGCCCATCGATGTCAGCGCGCTGCGCAGGTCGCTGGAGGCGCTGCACGCTGGCCAGTTGGTGGTCACCGGCATCGATCGGCCCGATCCCTACGGCGGGGGGGAGATGCTGCCCTTCTTCGGCAAGCCGGCGCGGCTGCCGGTGGGGCATGTGCGCCTGGCCCTGCAGACCGGCGCGCCGGTGGTAGTGGCGCACTGCGAGTATCGGCCCACCGATCGCAGCTACGCGGTGCATGTCTCGCGCTGGCTGGAGATGGAGCATGTGGGCAGCCGGCAGGAGAACATCCTCCACAACGCCCGCCGCGTGTTGGCTGTGGGGGAAGAGCTGATCCGCGCCCGGCCGGAACAGTGGCTGATGTTCTACAGGGTGTGGGAGGAGGCCGGCATGACCGGCGACGAATGATGCGTTTGCACAGGCGCACAGAGCGCTAGAAGATCTGCATCGGCAGCGCGCCTATCTCGTCCAGCAGCAGCACCCACGATTCGTCGGGGCCGACCACGATCTCATCGGTGACGCTGGCGCCTCCCACCTCGGTGGTGACGTCATACGTGCCCGGCGGCAGGTCCAGGCGCGGCGCGTCGTCGGTGGTCTCCATGCCCGCGCTGGGGAGCACAGCGATGGTCTGGCCGTCGATGGTCACCGTCATATCGCTCTGGGTGAAGTTCACCAGCAGCAGCCGCGCCAGGCCAGCCGGCGGCAACACATCGGCCGCCTCGGCCGCGGCCCGATCGCGCTGCGCCAGCAGCACCTCGGTCTCGTCCCCCGCGGTGATCGTCACGGTCAGCTCGCCCTCGTCCCCGCTGAGGTGTAGGATCTGCTGGCTGTCGTCCCCTTCTGTGTCGTCCAGCGTCCAGCCGCGGCTGGCCAGCTCCCCCTGGTAGAACGCCACCAGCGTCGCCAGATCCGAAGGGGAGGTGACGGCCACCGTGCGCAGGAATTCGCCCCCTTCGGCGCTGTAGCCGGTGTGATCGTCGGGCAGCGGCAGCCCTTCTTCCTCTACCACCCCCAGCTCGCCCGAGTCGTCGCTGTCTGCCTGCAGCGCGTAGTTGGTGACCTCGATCTCCACCTCGGTCTCGCCGAAGCCCTCGAAGGCAAAGAAGCTGACCGTGATGTCGCCGTTGCTGTAGCTGCACGAGACCGATGTGTAGTCGGCCACGTCATCCAGACAACTGGCGTCCAGCTCCTGCTCGTCGTAGAAGGGGCGGTAGAATTCGGCCACATCGACCAGGGACAGCGCGGTCTTGAAGCTCAGCGTGTCGCCGTTGACCGCCACCGCGGTGGCTTCGGGCGGCGTCGGCCAGTCGGCGATGGTCATGCCCACCTCGGCCGCGCTCGCGGCCTTGCTGGTGGGCGTCGGCTCTGGCGTGGGCGTGTCGGTCGGAACGGGGGTGGCCGTGGCCGGAACCGGCGTCGCAGTCGGGGGGATGGGGGTAGCCGTAGGGGGCGGCGCGGTGGCAATGGCTGGCTTGGCGCCCGCGGACACCGACCCTGCCGGGCTCTCCTTGGCTCCGCCGCACGCGGCCAGGGTAGCCACGAGAACTACAGCGGTTACGAGCAATGCAACCCATCGTTGTTTCTTGTGATCCATCGATAACTCCTCTAGGCGTATTGTCGGTCCGCAGCCAGCCGTCGATCGTCAGGATCCAGCGGCCAGCGGCGGCCAACATCGTGTTGAACGCAAGACGCGCGGTTTTTCGCTATCGGGGCCACACCCGATCCGGCTAAAGCCTCGACTCCAGGCCTTGGCGCTGGTTGATTTGACAGAGCACGCCGCGCTGTTTACAATCTATCCTGTTTTCCCCGGCCGGCCGCCTGACGCCGGCTTTCCTCGCCTTGCCAGCTCCTCAGGTTGGCGCCATTTGGTTGTAGCAGGAGGACCGTTGAACAATCAGCCCATTTCTCATCGCGCTCCGGCCGCGCCCTCTTCGGCTCGGCGTCTTCTGGTCTCACTCATGCTGGTAGCGGCCATTGCCCTGGCCAGTCTGCTGCCGGTCGCGGCCGCGCCGCAATCCGCTGCCCCAGCCCCCAGCCCCCTCGCCCCAGCCCCCGCGCAGCCCCACAAGGCGCTCGCGCCAGCCGGCCTGCTGGACGCTTCCGTCTCCGGCATCACCCTCTGGCATGACTACGGCGCGTTCGGCCTCTACAAGCTGAGCGACGCCGCGCTGGCTGGCCTGCCGGCCGCTGTGCGCAGCCAGATTCAGGTCGATCCGCAGATGGATGTCATCCTTTTCGACCGCCATCCCCTCGACACCGCCGCGGGCGATGCCAATCTGCCCGCACTGCTGGCCAGCAAGGCGCCGGCCGGCCCGGCCCTGCACCTGGTCCAGTTCGTCGGGCCAATCCAGGACGCTTGGCTGGCTGCTGTGCAGGCCACCGGCGCCCAGTTGGTGCAGTACATCGCCAACAACGCCTACATGGTCTGGGCCGACGCGGCCAGCCGCGGTCAGTTGGACGCACTCGCGGCTGACGGCGACTTCGTGCAGTTCAGCGGCGCCTACCAGCCCGCCTTCAAGCTGGGGCCCTCCATCGAGCAGCGCATCCTGGAAGGGTCCGACCCCAACCAGCTCGTCCCCACCGTGATCCAGCTCTACGATCACCCCGGCAAGAAGGCCTCGCAGCAGGTGATCGCCAGCCTCACCGTCGAGCTGATGTCCGATTGGTCGTCGATCCTGGCCTTCCAGAACACCACCGTGCAGGTGCGTGCGGCCGATCTGCTGACCATCGCCCGGCTGCCTGACGTGGTGTGGGTGGGCGAGCGCTTCCCGCGCGAGATGCTGGACGAAGTGCAAACCCAGATCCTCGCCGGCAACCTGAACGGCGCCCAGACCGGCCCCAGCGGGCCCGGCTACAAGGCCTGGCTGGATAGCCTTGGCTTCAGCCAGAACCCGGCCGACTATC
Organism: Caldilineales bacterium; assembly: GCA_021463315.1. Classification (GTDB taxonomy): domain Bacteria; phylum Chloroflexota; class Anaerolineae; order JAAEKA01; family JAAEKA01; genus JAAEKA01. Next base: position 3,546 of record JAJTXO010000340.1, read on the forward strand.
CCCTGGTCAGCGTGGCCGACGACGGCGTGGGCAACGGCACGACCGCCAACGGCGCGGGCGACGTGACCTTTACCCAGTTGGCCAACGGCACGACCTCGCGCATCATCTTTGCCAACAACTGCACCTCCAGCCCCACCGCCGGCGGCATCGGCGGCCATGGCCACATCAACACCAGCATCCTCAGCGGCTACGACCAGCGCACCGGCTTTCCCTACGTGGATCCCAACGGTTTCCTGCGCGGGCAGGGCGTCAACCCCTACGGCCGCACCGGCAACACCAAGATCTTCACCGACGGCGGCTCCTTCAGCCTGGTCAACTGCGGCAACACCGACACCGGTCTGATCAAGTCGGAGCAGGACAACGGCGCCCAGATCAGCACCAACTCGTGGGGCTGCTCCGGCTGCGCCGCCACCTACGACGATTCCTCGCAGGCCTACGACGTGGGCGTGCGCGACGCGGATCTGACCCAGGCCGGCAATCAGCAGTTGATCTACATTTTCTCGGCTGGCAACAGCGGCTCTGGCGCCGGCACCATCGGCACCCCCGGCAACGGCAAGAACATGCTCACCGTCGGCGCGTCGGAGAACGTGCGACCCAGCGACGAGAGCGGCGCGTGGACCGACGGCTGCGGCATCGGCCCCACGGGCGCCGACAACATCATGGACATCATCAGCTTCTCTAGCCGCGGCCCGGCCCCCGGCGGCCGCGTCAAGCCAGAGACCATCGGCCCCGGCACGCACATCCAGGGCACGGCCAGCACCAACGCCGGCTACACCGGCAACAGCGTATGCGACCAGTTCCGACCTGGCGGCCAGACTGTCTTCGCCGCCTCCTCCGGCACCAGCCACTCCACGCCGGCCGTCGCGGGCGTGGCCTCGCTCTACTATCGCTGGCTGCAGACCACCTACGGCGTCAGCGCGCCCAGCCCGGCCCTGATGAAGGCCTACGTGTTGGCCCATCCCATCTACCTGACTGGCGTCGGCGCGGGCGGCAATCTGCCCAGCAACAGCCAGGGCTATGGCATGCCCAACATGAAGGGCGCCTTCGACGCCACCGCGCGCTCGCTGCTGGACCAGACTCAGGTCTTCGGCGCCACGGGCGACACCTGGACCTGGAACGGCGCGGTGGCTGATCCTTCCAAGCCGGTGCGCATCGTCATGACCTTCACCGACGCGGCCGGCGCGATCGGCGTCAGCCCGCAGGTCAACAACCTGAATCTGACGACTGTGGTCGGCAGCAACACCTACCTGGGCAACCGCTTCACCGGCCAGTGGAGCGTCACCGGCGGCTCGGCCGACAACGCCAACAACTACGAGGCGGTCTTCCTGCCCAGCGGGACCAGCGGCCCCTTGCAGATCACCGTCACCGGCGCGAATATCGCGGGCGATGGCGTACCCAACAACGCCGACCCCACCGACCAGGACTTCGCGCTGGTGTGCTACAACTGCGCGCAGGACGCCGACTTCACCCTGCAGGCCACGCCGCCCAGCCAGGACATCTGCACCCCCAGCAACGCCGTCTACAACATCGCCGTGGGCAGCATCCTGGGCTACAACGACCCGGTAACCCTGAGCGCCAGCGGCCATCCGGCCGGCACGACGGCCAGCTTCAATGTCAACCCGGTCACGCCGGCCGGCGCCAGCGTGCTGACCATCGGCAACACCGG
>JAJTXO010000341.1 GCA_021463315.1 Caldilineales bacterium
TCTCCTGACCGAGCCACGCCCCGCTTTACACGATGAAGCCATGACCAACTTCCCCGTCGACGGCGCAGCCCGTTGGCTGCTGATCGCCTTGTGGCTCCTCTGGGCTGGCCTGCTGGTCGGTGGGCTGCTGCTGGGCAAGCCGGACGCCCAGCGGCGCAATCGGCTGCCGCTGCCGGTGCGCATGGCGCTGTCGATCACGCTGCTGGCCGCGGCTTTGGTTTGGCTGCTGGCCGGCACGGCCGGCACGCCGCTGGAACGCTACGGCCTGTGGATCGCCGTGGGCATGGCCTGCGGCCTGCTGGGCGATCTCTTCATGGCCGGCCTGATCGTGCCCAGGCCGCGCCACGTGATCTTCGGCATTCTGGCCTTCAGCGCCGGCCATATCTGCTACATTCTGGCCTTTCGCCAGGCGGCCGCGACGCCGGGCTTGGATCCAGGATCTGGCTGGCTGTGGTATTCGGCGCTCTACCTGGCTGTGGCCGCGCTGCTGTGGGCATGGCTGGTGCGCACACCGGCCCGCGGGCCGGCGCTCAACTATGGCACGCTGGGCTATTCGCTGCTGTTGGCCTTTATGGCCAGCACGGCCGCGGCGCTGGCGGTGCTGCGCGCTGAGTTCATTCCGCTGGCCGTGGGCGGCCTGCTGTTCATCGTGTCCGATCTGGTGCTGGGCCGCGAGCTGATGCGCCGCACGCACTTTCCCTTCATCGGCGACGTGATCTGGACCACCTACACGGTAGCCCAGATGCTGATCGTCTACTCGTCGGCCGCGGCAATGGCCGCGTGGCTGCGCTGAGTCTGGGAGGGCATCATGCCAGAACTACGCCAAAACATGGCCACCAAGCAATGGGTCATCATCTCCACCGAGCGAGCCCGACGGCCCGAGGAGTTCGTGGATTGGTCGCAAAAGCCGGCGCACGAAAGCCTGCCCGCCTACGATCCCGCCTGTCCCTTCTGCGTGGGCAACGAGGAGGGGCCGGAAATGGAGACGCTGCGCCTGCCGCAGGATGGCCAACCCTGGCAGGTGCGGGTGGTGAAGAACAAGTTCCCTGCGCTGGACCAGGCTGGCGACCGGGTGCGCGAGTTCGACGGCGTGCATCGCGCCATCTCCGGCGTAGGCTATCACGAGGTGGTGATCGAAACCCCACAACACAACGCCACACCGGCGCTGCTGACCGACGAGGCTATGGCGCAGACGCTGCTGGCCTTTCAGATGCGCAGTGTGGTCATGTCGTTGGACGACCGCATCGAGCATGTGATCTTCTTCAAGAACCACGGCGTGCGCGCCGGCACCTCGCTGATTCATCCGCACAGCCAGATCATCGGGCTGCCCGTGGTGCCCTATGACGTGCGCATGCGGGACGAGGAGGCGCGGCGCTACTTCGACGACACCGGCGGCTGCGTCTATTGCGCCATGCTGCAGGATGAACTGCACGAGGTGCGACGAGTGATCGCCGAGAACGACGACTTCGTGGCCTTTGTGCCCTACGCCGCGCTTTCCCCCTTCCACGTCTGGATTCTGCCGCGCGAGCATCATTCCAGCTTTCTGATGGTGTCGCCCATCTCGATTCACCGCCTGGCCAGCCTGACGCTCGATGTGCTGCGACGCCTGTACTATGGGCTGAATGACCCTGACTACAACATCGTCCTGCGGACCTCCCCGGTGAAGGCCTGGTACGCCGACTATCTGCACTGGTATCTGTCGCTGATCCCGCGTGTCAGCCAATCGGCCGGCTTCGAGCTGGGCAGCGGCATGTATATCAACACCGCGCTGCCGGAAGCCAGCGCGGCCTTTCTACGGAAGATGCGTAACTCGTAATGCGTAACTCGTAACCCGGAATCGCGGGATGTGTGTCTGATGATGGGTTGGTCGTAACGAGTAATGCGTAATGCGTAACCCGGAATCGCGGGATGTGCCTCTGGGTTGTGGAATGTGTGGTGAGTAACGAGTAACGAGTAACTCGTAACCCGGAATCGCGGGATGTGTGTCTGATGATGGGTTAGTCGTAACGAGTAATGCGTAACTCGTAACCCGGAATCGCGGGATGTGTCTCTGGGTTGTGGAATGTGTGGTGAGTAACGAGTAACGAGTAACTCGTAACCCAGAATCGCGAGAAAGGTCTTCCAGTTGCCAGTTCGGTGTGACGAGCAATTCAAAATTTGAACCCAAAATGCTCCATTCCGGGTTACGAATCACGAGTTACTCGTTACGTCTTAGCAAAACATAACATCACCACACCCAAAGCACTCCAATCCGGGTTACGAATTACGAGTTACTCGTTACTCCTCCGAGGTATCAATTAGTGGAAACCGGCAAAATCAAACAAGTCGACATCCAGAACGAGATGCAGGTTGCCTATCTGGACTACGCCATGAGCGTCATCGTGGCCAGGGCCTTGCCCGATGTGCGCGACGGGCTCAAGCCAGTGCATCGCCGCATCCTCTACGCCATGCACGACATGGGGCTGACCCACGACAAGCCCTACAAGAAATCAGCCCGCATCGTCGGCGAGGTGCTGGGCAAATACCATCCCCACGGCGATAGCGCGGTCTACGATGCCATGGTGCGCATGGCCCAGGATTTCAGCCTGCGCTACCCGCTGGTGGAGGGCCAAGGCAACTTCGGCTCGGTGGACGGCGACAACGCGGCCGCGATGCGCTACACCGAGGCCCGCCTGGCGCGCATCGCCCAGGAGATGCTGGCCGACATCGACAAAGAAACCGTCGATTGGAACGCCAACTTCGACGATTCGCTGCAAGAGCCGGCCGTGCTGCCTGCCAGCCTGCCCAATCTGCTGGTCAACGGCGCCAGCGGCATCGCCGTGGGCATGACCACCAACATCCCCCCCCACAATCTGGGCGAGGTGTGCGATGCGCTGGTCTATCTGCTCGACCGCTACCAACAGGTGGACGAGGTGACGGTCGAGGAGCTGATGCGCTTCATCAAGGGGCCGGACTTTCCCACCGGCGGCATTCTCTACCGCTACAGCGGCGACGAAGACGCCATCGCGCCGGCCTACGCCTCTGGCCGCGGCCATTTCCGCGTCCAGGCCCGCGCCCATATCGAGGAGATGAGCCGCAGCCGCAGCCGCATCGTCGTCACCGAGCTGCCCTACCAGGTCAACAAGACCAACCTGCTGGAACGCATCGCCGAGCTGGCCCGGGATGGCAAGCTGGAAGGGATCAGCGACCTGCGCGACGAGTCCGACCGCACGGGGATGCGCATCGTGGTCGAGGTCTCCCGCACCGGCGACGCGCGCGCGGTGCTGGCCGATCTGTACAAATATACCCCCATGCAGCAGACCTTCGGCATGACCATGCTGGCGCTGGTGGAGGGGGAGCCGCGCCTGCTGGGGCTGCGCCGCGTCTTGCAGCACTACGTCGAGCATCGCCGCGAGATCATCCGCCGGCGCAGCGAGTACGACCTGCGCCGCGCCCGCGAGCGCGCCCATATCCTGGAGGGGCTGCTGAAGGCGCTGGACATGCTGGACGAGGTGATCCAGACCATCCGCCGCTCCCAGACCACGGAAACCGCCCGCGCCAACCTGGTCAAGAACTTCAAGTTCAGCGAGATCCAGGCCCAGGCGATCCTGGACATGCCGCTCAAGCGGCTGGCCGCGCTGGAGCGCAAGAAGCTGCAGGAGGAATACGCCGAGCTGGTGCAGCGCATCGCCTACCTGGAGGATCTGCTGACGCACCCGGAGAAGATCCTGGGGGTGATCAAAGAGGAGCTGCTGGCGCTGAAGCAGCAGTACAACGATCCGCGCCGCACGCAGATCGTGGAACTGGGCGTGTCGCGCGCCAGCCTGACCGTGCAGGACATGATGGCCGACGAGCCGGTGCTGGTGGCGCTGGCCGCCAACGGCGCGCTGCTGCGCGAGAGCATGGTCGATCGACGGCGCGGCAAGCTGCCCAACAAGGTGGATGACGCCGCGCCGCTGCGTCTGGCCGCGGGACGCACCCACGACGAGGTGTTGCTCTTCTCAGCCGATGGCCGGCTGGCGCGGATTCCGGTGCATCGCCTGCCCGAGGGCAACGCCATCCATCCGGCCGATCTGGGCATCTTCCAGCGCAACGATCGGCTGGTCAGCCTGTTGCTGCTGGGCAAGCCAGACGACGACGAACAGGAGCAGTTCCTGGTGCTGGCCACCCGCCAGGGCCGCGTCAAACGGATCGCGCTGGCCGAGGCGCGCGGCGCGGTGGGGGTGACGACGGCCATGAACGTGGACGACGGCGACGAGCTGGTGGGCGCGGCCATCAGCGACGGCAGCGGCGAGATCGTGCTGGTCAGCAAGCTGGCTCAGGCGATCCGCTTCGCCGAGGCCGACGTGCGGCCCATGGGGCTGCCGGCCGCGGGCGTCTGGGGCATGAAGCTGAGCCGCGGCGACGAAGTGGCGGCGCTGGGCATCGCCCGCCCCAACGCCGAGCTGGTGATGGTCACCACAGCCGGCGTGTTCAAGCGCACCCCGCTGGAGGAGTTCCCGGTGCAGGGGCGGCATGGCGGCGGCGTCGCGGCCACGCGCCTGGCGCAGAAGAGCGGCGCCATCGTCGACGCGGTGGTGGCCGAACCGGCCGATGAGTTCTTCAGCGCCAGCCGCAAGGGAACGCTGCGCAAGCTGGACTACAGCGAGATCCCCGGCGGCAAGCGCAGCGCCCAGGGCAAGCTGCTGATTCAGCCCGCGCAGGGGGACAGCATCGCCAGCCTGCTGCATCTGCCCACTGCCCGCGGCCGGCGCGGCAATGCCAAGCGCGGCCCTGGCGGCGGCGCGGCGCCGGCCCCGGTCCGCCCCGCCGACAGCGCACCGGAGCCGGAGGAGGGCGGCCCCACCCAGTTGGCGCTGGGCGGCTGGGTGGAGGCTGAAGCGCCGGCCAAGCCGGCTGCCAAAGCCCGGCGCGCTACTCCACCCACGCCCGCCGCGTCACCGGCCAAGAGCGAACCTGTGGCCCGCGGCTTCAAGCTGGACGCGGTGACCAAAGCGCCGGCCAAGCCGGCTGCGGCCAAGCCGGCTGGCCGCGCCACCAAAGCCGCGGCCAAGCCGCCAACGGCCAGCGCACCTGCGGCCAAGAAGCCACCGGCCAGCAGCGCGAAAAACCGGAAATAGGTGCGTCTCGCGCCTCCGCAGGCCCGCAGGGCCTTGCACCTGGTAGCCGGATCGTTTACGATCCGGCGATGCCGCCGGGCAATGCAGACCC
>JAJTXO010000342.1 GCA_021463315.1 Caldilineales bacterium
TTGGGGAAGACTTCCGAAGTCTTATGGACTGTGAGCTCGTTTTGAACAAACCTGCGCAGACTTCGGAAGTCTCGACCCCGGTTTTTTGAGATGATACGCATCTGGCGATGCCTGCCTCCTCCAATGAGGATTGACAGAGCACCGGCAAAAGCCGCCCGCACCCATCGTGTTCGAGGACCTGCTTTCGCATGGACACACCCACGCTGCCCTTTATCACCGCGGAGCTGCCCGGCATCGGCGGCCGCCTGAAGGCGGAGCCAGCCCACTTTGTCGTGGAAGAGCTGCCGCTCTACGAGGCCAGCGGCAGCGGCACGCATCTCTACATCTCGCTGACCCGCGAAGGCTGGACCACGCGCCGGGTGGCCGACGCCCTGGCCGAGCTGTTCGGCGTCAGCCGGCGCGATGTGGGCTTCGCTGGCCTGAAGGACCGCAACGCCCGCTGCACGCAGACCTTCTCGCTGCCTGGGCTGGCCCCCGCAGAGGCCAGCCGCATCGAGCCCGCGCTGCCTTTTCAGGTCAACTGGGCGCGCCTGCACAACAACAAGCTCAAAACCGGTCACCTGCTGGGCAACCGCTTTCGCATCGTGGTCACCGATCTGGCTGTGCCCGCGGATGAGGCTCTCCGACGCGGCCAGGCCATCGCCGCAACCATTGCGCAGCGCGGCGTGCCCAACTTCTTCGGCGCGCAGCGCTTCGGCTACGACGGCAGCAACGTGGCCAAGGGCCGGGACGCGCTGCTGGGCCAGGGGCCGCGCCACGATCCGTGGCTGACCAAGCTGCTGATCTCGGCCTACCAGGCGCATCTGTTCAACCGCTATCTGGAACGGCGCATCGCGGCCGATTTGTTCGGCCAACTGCTGGCCGGCGACGTGTGCAAGAAGGCCGATACTGGCGGCATGTTCGAGGTGCAGGACCCGATCGCTGAGCAGCCGCGCTATGCAGCCGGCGAGATCACCTTCACCGGCCCTCTCTTTGGCAAGAAGATGTGGGATGCCCTGGGCCCGGCGGCCGAGCTGGAGACCAGCGTGCTGGCAGAGGCCGAGCTGAGCCGGGACGCTCTGCGCCAGGCACGCGCGGACGGCACGCGGCGGCCCGCGCGGCTGTGGCTGCCAGCGATCGATCTGACCGTCGTCGAGCAGGGCCTGGCGGTGACTTTCGCTCTGCCCAAGGGCGCCTACGCCACCGTGGTGCTGCGTGAGTTCTGCAAGTCGGACCAGGGCTTCGATCTGTTGAATGCCATCGACTCGGAGGCGGCCCCATAAGGGCTTGTTCGCCATCGACCGCGCGCTCAGGCCACTATGCTCTGGCCGGTCTCCGACCGAGCCAGCCCGTGCGCCATTTGGCTGACAGCCGCCGGGCCGTGCCTGGCATTCCGATGGATGAAAACAGACGGGCTCGGTCGGATACCGGCCCCAGCGGTTTTCATGGACGTTTGACTGGCTTTGCCCTGTGTCCGGCTCTACGCTATAATCGCGAGGACTAACCTGTGATCCGGCCTTGTAGCCTGCGCGACTTGCCGGCCGTGCGATCGTTGCAGCACGACGGCATCTGGCTTGACCTGTTCCACCACCTGCTGCTGCAGCGCAGCGCGCTGAGCAGCGCGCTGATGGCGCCTGTGCCGTGGGTGGGCGCGGGTTTGGCTACCTATGTCTGGCCGCAGACAGGACGCGTGCAGGGCTTCGTGCAGTTGCTGAAGCGGCCAGGTCGCCATGAAGCCGACCTGCTTTTTCTCGCCCCCCGGCTGCAAGGAGTCGCCCATGGCCAACGAGCCTGGGAGCAACTGCTGGCCGGCTGCATCGGCGAGGCCAGCGAACAGGCGCTGCGTCGCCTCTTCGCCAGTGCGCCCGAGAGCGGACGCGAGAGCGAAATCCTGGCCAGCCTGGGCTTCCTGGTCTACACCAACGAAGAGGTGTATGTGCTCTCTGGCTCCTGGCAGCCCCCAGGGCCGCCCGTCAATCCGCGGCCGCGGCTGCGACGCCCAGAGGATATCTGGTGGCTGCGCCGGCTGTACAGCATCTACACGCCGCAGCCGGTGCAGCACGCCGAGGGCCATCAAAACGACGATGGCCAGGCATCCCTGCCGCTGGCCTGGTGGGAAATGACCGACCAGACCAGCTTCGTAGTGCAGGATCGGGGCGACGTGCTGGGCGGCGTTCAACTGGTCAGCGGACGACGCGGGCATTGGCTGCTGCTGCACGGCGATCCGGGCAACGCGGGCCTGATGGCTGCTTTGGTGCGCTGTGGCATCGACGCCGCGGCCGGCAGCCGGTGGCCGATCTATTGTGCAGTGCGCGACTACCAGGGCGGGCTGGGCGCTGTGCTGCAAGCTAGTGGCTTCCAGAGCTTCACCCGCCGCTCGCGTTTGATCAAACGGCTGGCCGTGCCGGTCAAGGCTGCGGAGCCGCTGGCCGTGCCTGGACTCGTCGCGGAAGGGCCCGGTTCCTGAACAGGCGCGCCTGAGACTTCGGAAGTCGCCGCAGCAGTTTCGAGTGAAAGACCAGGTTCGCTGCGGCGACTTCCGAAGTCTTTCCAGCCCGAGACTTCGGAAGTCGCCGCAGCAGTTTCGGGTACAAGGCCAGGTTCGCTGCGGCGACTTCCGAAGTCTTACCAGCCCGATACATCGAAGTCGCCGCAGCAATTTCGGGTACAAGGCCAGGTTCGCTGCGGCGACTTCCGAAGTCTTTCGGTCGCGTAACATCTATCAAATTGAGGCGAATCAAGACTTGACTCAGCAGAAAATCACCGACGATCTGGACGTGCTGTTGAACGTCCTGCCGCCTGACATCCAGGCGGCGCTGCATCAGGCCAATCGGGCCGACCAGTTGCTCGAGGTGGTGATGGACCTGGGCCGCGTGCCTGAGGCCCGCTTCACCGACGGCGAATCGATGCTGCGGGAGCGCGAGATCGACCAGGACGATCTGAATCATGTGGTGGAACGCATCGGCCTGTTCACCAGCGACAACCGCGCGGGGATCGAACGCACCCTGCACCGCATCTCCTGCATTCGCAACCGCCAAGGCCGCATCGTGGGGCTGACGGTGCGCGTCGGCCGCGCGGTCTATGGCGTGATCGATATCCTGCAGGATATCATCGAATCGGGCCAGAGCATCCTGTTGCTGGGCCAGCCGGGCGTGGGCAAAACCACGCTGCTGCGCGAGGCCGCGCGCGTGCTGGGCAGCCAGAAGCGGGTGGTCATCGTCGACACCTCCAACGAGATCGGCGGCGACGGCGACATCCCGCATCCCGCCATCGGCCGCGCGCGGCGCATGCAGGTGGCGCAGCCCGCGCTGCAACATGAGGTGATGATCGAGGCGGTGGAGAACCACATGCCGCAGATCATCATCATCGACGAGATCGGCCGCGAGCTGGAGGCCGCGGCCGCGCGCACCATCGCCGAACGCGGCGTGCAGTTGATCGGCACCGCTCACGGCAACAGCCTGGAGAATCTGCTGCTTAACCCGACCCTCAGCGACCTGGTGGGCGGCATCGAGAGCGTCACCCTGAGCGACGAGGAGGCGCGCCGCCGCGGCACGCAGAAATCGGTGCTGGAGCGCAAGGCTCCGCCCACCTTCGATGTGCTGGTGGAGATCCAGGACCGGCAGCGCGTGGTCGTCCATCACGACGTGGCCAAGGCGGTGGACAATTTCCTGCGTGGCCGTGAGCTGCGGCCGGAGATCCGCCATCGCGACGAGGCGGGCGCGATCCACCGAGAGACGCCGCCCGCCCGGCCAGCCCCCGAGCGCGACGGCCGCGCCCCACGCGTCGCGGCCAGCGCGCCGGAGCTGCTGAGCGAGATCGCCCCGGACGAGGCGGATCTGGCGGCGCCCACCCGCCCGCTGGCTCTGCAGCGCATCTATTCCTACGGCGTCGGCCTGGGCAAGCTGCGCACATCGGCCCAGCGTATGGGGGTGCCGGCGCAGTTCGTGGACGATCTGCGCCGCGCCGATGTGATGGTGACCCTCAAGAGCTATTACCGCAAGCGGCCCCAGCCCATTGTCGAGGCTGAGGAGCGCCGCATGCCGGTGTACGTGCTGCGCTCCAACACCCTGGTTCAGATGGAGAGCTTTCTGGCCGATCTTTTCGGTGTCAGCGACGGATTGGGCGACACCCTGGATCTCGCCATGCGCGAGACGCAGGATGCCATCCGGCGCGTGCTGACCGGCGCCCAGTCGGTGGACCTCAGCCCGCAGCCCTCGTCCGTGCGTCGCCAGCAGCATCAGGCCGTCCGCACCGCCAACCTGATCAGCCACAGCCACGGGCGGGATCCCTACCGCCACGTGCGCATCCTGCGCGAGTGAAGCCCCTTCTTCATGTTCATCACCTTCGAAGGCCCTGAGGGCAGCGGCAAAAGCACGCAGTTGATTCTGCTGGCCGCGTGGCTGCGCGGGCTGGGAGAGGATGTGTTGACGACGCGCGAGCCGGGCGGCACGGTTATCGGCGACCGGGTGCGGGCGATTCTGCTGGATCCGGCCTGCGCCGAGATGCGCGCCGAGACGGAGCTGCTGCTCTTCTCAGCCGCGCGCGCCCAGCACGTCGGCCAGGCGATCCGGCCGCATCTGGCGCGCGGCGGCGTTGTGCTCTGCGATCGCTACGCGGACTCGTCGCTGGCCTACCAGGGCTACGGCCGCGGGCTGGATCTGGCGACGCTGCAGGTGATCACAGCCTTTGCCACGGGTGGGTTGCGCCCCGATCTGGTGGTTTTTCTGGATATCGACGCGGAGGCCGGGCTGCGGCGCAAGCAGTTGCACGCCCATGACGACGCCAGTCAGTGGAACCGCATGGAGCAGGAGACGCTGGCCTATCATCAGCGGGTGCGGGCCGGCTACTGGCAGATGGCGGCGGCGGAGCCGGGCCGTTGGCTGCTGGTGGACGCCAGCCAAGCTGTAGACGCAGTGCAGGCCGTGGTCCAGGCGCGCGTGCGTCAGCTTTTGCCTCCACGTCCGTAGGTAAAGGCCGACAGCCGGGCCTTTGCGGGCTGGAACGGTATCATCTCAAAAAACCGGGGGCGAGACTTCCGAAGTCTGCCCAGGTTTGTTCAAAACGAGCTCACAGTCCATAAGACTTCGGAAGTCTTCCCCGTATCATCTCAAAAAACCGGGGTCGAGACTTCCGAAGTCTGCGCAGGTTTGTTCAAAACGAGCTCACAGTCCATAAGACTTCGGAAGTCTTCCCCCT
>JAJTXO010000343.1 GCA_021463315.1 Caldilineales bacterium
GCGCTGATCTCCCGCAGGGTGAGCTTCGCCGCGACGGGCTGGCCGACGGGAATGCCAGCGCTGTCAGTCCTTGCGTTGTGCATGCGTCAGGACTGACAGCGCTGCTCTCCCCCAGGGTGAGCTTCGCCGCGACAGGCCAGCCGACGGGAATGCCAGCGCTGTCAGTCCTTGCGCCAGTCTTATTCTTTCAGCGCCCCAGCAGCTCCAGCAGGATGTCCGGCCGGTCGGTGATGATGCCGTCCACGCCCAGGTCGATCATGCGCTGCATCTCCTCGGCCTCGTTGACGGTCCAGACGTGGACGTCCATGCCGCGGCCGTGGGCATCCTGGACGAAGCGCGGGGTCAGGATGTGGATGTTGCTGCGGTATTCGGGAACCTGCACGGCCTGCGCGATGGGGCTGTAGCTGCCAGCCAGGCCGGCGAAGTGCCGGACGAAGAAGCTGATCACTTCGTTTTGAGTGGCTGAAGAGGAGACTTCGGGGCAGGCCGCGCGGAACTGATCCAGCGCATCCTGATGGAAGGAGGCTGCCAACACCTTGTCCTGCATCTTGTATTGGCGAATCATCTGGCAGAAGGGCTCCACCACCGGCACATTCTCCACCAGCTTGATCTCGATGTTCATGGGCATGTGGGGGAAGGCCTGGAACACCTCCTCCAGCGTAGCCACGGTGATGCCCTGGCCGCGGAAGGGGAAGGTCTGGCCGTCGTCGTCGGTCCAGTAGTAGCCCGCGTCCAGCGCCTTCACCTCGGCCAGGGTCATCTCCTCCAGCCGGCCCGTGCCGTTGGTGGTGCGGTCTACGGTCTCGTCGTGCATCAGCACCAGCGCGCCATCGGCCGTGACGTGCAGATCCATCTCCAGCATGTCCACGCCCAGGGCGACGGCCCGCTCGTAGGCGTACAGGGTGTTGCTGGGCCACAGCTCCTCGCCTCCTTGGTGGGCAATCACCAGGGGACGCGGCAGGTCGCGCAGGCAGGCGGGGCAAGCGCTGGCCGGCCGGGCCAACAGAACCAGGACCAGGGCGACGGCGGCCAGGGCCGCGAGCACGACAACGATAGCACTGAGTAGCTTCTTCTTGCGCATGGTGTTCTCCAGAGCGGGGCAGATGGGGCACGAATCGAGGGCTCAACCGGCTGAAGCCTCGACTCCAGGTGGGGGGCAGCTTGTTGACGAATGGTTCCAGCGGTGGCATTATAGCCGAAGCGACGACAGTTATCAAGGAACCGTGGGCGCCGCCCACGTCGTCTATGCGTCAGATTGGAGTATTGCCATGAAAATCACCCTGCGCGCGCTCGCGCTGTTGATCCTCCTGGCCGCGCTGCTGCCCCAGGGCCAGGCCGCGGCCCAGCCCCCGACATCCGCCGTCTTCGATCCACCCCCGGAGACGCCTCTGCCCGACGGCAGCGATGAACTGAATGCGCTGCGCCGTCAGGCCGGCCTGGCGCAGCCGGGCGCGCCGGTCGTCAGCCCCGGCCAGCCAGGCCTCAGCTATCGCTACGCGGCCACGGCCGGCCAGACCGAGCGGCCCTATCAAATCGACACCCAGCACCTCAACCGCCCCAGCGGCCTGACGGTGGACAGCTTCGGCTTCGTCTACGTGGTCGAGGAGCGCGGCTTCCGCATGGTCAAGTACAACGCGGCCGGCCAAAGCCAGATGAGCGCGGGCAAGCCGGGCCAGCCCTGGTATCACGCCGACTATCTGGCCTTTCCGCAGGATGTGGCCGTGGCAGCCGACGGCGCACTGTGGATCGTGATCCAGCACGGCCTGAAGCAGCTCACCCGGCAGGGCGCGCTGGTGCAGACCTTCCCGGCCAGCAGTCCGTGGACGCCCGGCGCCAGCAACAGCCGCTTCCGCTACCCGCGCGGGGTGGCGCTGGACACGGCCAACAGGCTTTTTATCTCCGACAGCGGCAATCAGCGCGTCCAGGTCTACAGCATTGCCAGCGGCGCGCCGGTGTACCAGGCCACCATCGGCGAGACCGGCGTGGCCGGCAGCGACAACGGCCACTTCAGCTTTCCCGCCCACCTGGCATTGGACGGCGCCAACCGGCTCTATGTGGCCGACCGCGACAACGCGCGGGTGCAGCGCTGCACGCTGGCTGGCGTTTGGACATGCTCGACCTTCCACGGCACAGGCAGCGCGGGCGCGGGCGCGGATCAACTGGCCAGCCCCGAGAGCGTGGCCGTGGATGGCGCGGGCAACGTCTGGATCGCGGACAGCGGCAACGGGCGGGTCAAGAAATGCAGCGCGGCCGGCAGTTGCACGGTGGCCGCCAGCGGGCTGGCCAATCCCGTCGATGTGGCGGTCGCCGATGGCGTGGTCTATGTCGCCGACTGGACCACCAACGTGGTGCTGCGCTACGACGCCAACGGCGGCGCGCTGGGCGCTCTGGTCGGCGTGGCCGGCGTGCCCTATGTCACCACGGGGAATCTGTTCAACGCGCCGGCCGGCGCGGGTCTGGCGGCCGATGGCAGCCTGTATGTGCTGGAGAACTGGGGCTATCGGCTGACCAAGCAGGACGCGGCCGGCCAGCCGCTCTGGTCGGTGGGCCAGGCTGGCGTGCCCGGCAGCGGCAACGCGCGTCTGGGCGCGCTCTATCAGGGGCCGCAGGGCAGCATGGCCATCGACGCCAGCGGCCGGGTCTACCTCCCCGACACGGGCAATCACCGGGTGCAGGTCTTCAACGCCGACGGCAGCTTCAGCCGCAGCTTTGGCAGCCAGGGGGCCGGCAACAGCCAGTTCAGCTGCCCCAGCGGCGTGGCGATCAGCCCACTGACCGGCGATATCCTGGTGGTGGACACCTGCAACGAGCGGGTGCAACGGTTCGACAGCGCCTGGAACTACCGGCAAACGCTGGGGGTGACCGGCGTGCCAGGAGCCAGCGAGCGCCATTTCAACTCTCCGGCGGGCGTGGCCGTGGACGCGGCCGGCGCGGTCTATGTGGCCGACACCGACAACTATCGGGTCCAGAAGTGCGTTTTGGCGGCCGGCGCCTACGCCTGCACCACCTTTGCTGGCGAGACGGGCCTCTTCAGCAGCTCGTTCGACCATCTGCACCCCGTTTCGGTGGCGGTGGATTCGGCCGGCCGGGTGGCGGTGGTGGATCAGCGCAACAGCCGGGTGCAGGTGTTCGACCGGCTGGGCAACTATCTGACCACCATCGGCGGCCTGTGGGGGCCGGAGAGCGGCAATCTGCGCCTGCCGACGACGGTGCAGGTTGACCAGGCCGGCGTTCTGGTGGTGGCGGACCAGGAAAACCAGCGAGTGCAGCGCTATGCCGTGGGCGTGCCCGGCTGGACCCAGTGGAATCTGAACGGCTTCGGCGACCCGCGCAGCGCGCTGGTGCTCAGTCTGGCCGATTTCAACGGCATGCTCTACGCGGGCATGGACAATCCCAGCACCGGGGCGCAGCTCTGGCGCAACTCGGCCGACACGGCCGGCCAGTGGAGCGCGCCGACCACCAACGGCTTTGGCGACCCCAACAATGGCGGCATCGATCATCTGCTGGCCTTCGCTGGCCAGCTCTATGCGGGCACCTGGAACTGGAACGCGGCCACCAACAGCAGCCTGGGCGGCCAGATCTGGCGCAGCGCCAACGGGATCGACTGGACGCGGGTGGTGAACAACGGCTTCGGCGATGTGAACAACGGCGAGATCGTGCGTTTGGCGGTCTTCGGCGGCCAGCTCTACGCGGGCACCTGGAGCTATTCCGACACGCGCGGCGCGGAGCTGTGGCGCAGCGCCAGCGGCAACGCGGGCAGTTGGAGTCGCGTCGCGGCCAATGGCTTCGGCGACAGCAAGAACGAGGCGATCATCAGCATGGCGTCGTTCAACGGCCAGCTCTATGCCGGCACGCTGAACACGGTCACCGGCGGCCAGATCTGGCGCAGCGCGGACGGTGCGACCTGGACTCTGGTCAACACCGCGGGCTTCGGCCTCAGCAGCAACTGGGCGATGTCGGCGCTGGCGGCCTTCGAGGGCTATCTCTACGCCAGCACGCGCGACGGAGGGCAGGTGTGGCGCTGCCAGCTTTGCGATGGCAGCGACTGGCAGCGTGTGGTCAACGTGGGCTTCGGCAACCCCGCCACCGTCCGCGCCAGCGCGCTGGAGGTCGCGGGCGGTGCGCTGTTCTGGGTGGTCGGCAACTACGATACCGGTCTGGAGGTGTGGCGCAGCGTCGATGGCGTCGACTGGCAGCAGGTGGGCTTCGCGGGGCTGGGCGACAGCAACAACCGCGCGCCGTTCTGGGACAACTCAGTGCTGGGCTGGGGCAGCACGCTGTTGGTGGGCTCCTGGAACTCGGCCAACGGCGGCGAGGTCTGGGCCTATCAGCCAACCAGCGTCTATCTGCCGGTGGGCCTGAGGTAGCTCCGTGGGAGGATCTGCAGGTCCGGCCAGCAGCCGGACCTGCGGATCAGCCCAACTCCAGCTTGCCCAGCCAGATCAAGCTTTCCAGGTCTTCCAGGTCATTGGGGGCATACAGGCGAAACACATTGCGCACCTGGGCAAGCGCGGCCTCGTCGGCCAGGCCCACCATGCGCGTGATATCTCCCAGATCGATGGTGCGGCTAGCGCTGAACTTCATAAGCACCAGATAGGGCAACGTCAGCACGGGCCGACCCTCCTCGTCCTGGTTGGATTGTGCCTCGCGCAGCGCCATCGGCCACCAGGCCTCGTGCCCCTCGATCACGTCGATCGGTGTTCCCTGGTGGTTTTCCCAACGCGATCCACCGATACTCAAAGTTCCCACTTGGGTGAAGCCAGCCGCGCTGAGTTTGCCGTACGCCTGCTCGATATCTTTCACACCGACGACGATGTCCAGATCACGGGTGAATCGTTCGGGCATGTAAAGACGGGTCGCGGCCGCGCCGGCAACCGCCCAAAGCACGGGTGAAAGCACTGTCGTCAGATCAGGCCACTGAAGCATGGTGGTTCTCTCCCTGAGAAACTCGTGCGTGCTGCCGCTGCCGCGCCGTTGCCGCCGCAGCGCCATGTCGATGATCGTGCGCCGCATCAGGGTGCGGACATCAGTGGTTGTCGTCATGGTCGTTAGACGCTCTCAAGAAATCATCTCAAAAAGCCGGGGTCGAGACTTCCGAAGTCTGCGCAGGTTTGTTCAAAACGAGCTCACAGTCCATAAGACTTCGGAAGTCTTCCCCAAT
>JAJTXO010000344.1 GCA_021463315.1 Caldilineales bacterium
GGGGGAAGTGCTGGCTCGGTCGGAGACCGGCCAGAGCAGGGGGGACCGATCCCCTACGGCGTGAGCAGCACCGACTGGCAAAACGGGCTGGCGTCGTGGGACTTCGGCCTGCCCGGCGAGTTCCCGCCGCCCCTGCTGCAGGGCTATTTCTACACCGACCGGCCCATCTACCGGCCGGGACAGACCATCTTCTGGAAGGGTATCCTGCGAGCGGACGACGACGCGATCCTGCGCGTGCCTGAGCCGGGAACCCGGGTCAATGTGATCATCCGCAACGACCGCGGCGAGGAGATCTACAACCAGCAGCACCAAACCAACCCCTTCGGGACCATCGACGGCGAGCTGCCGTTGGCCGAGGAAGCCAGCCTGGGCTACTACAGCCTGGAAGTTCAACTGGCCGACTGGCCGCAGGATGCGTATTTCACCCCCTACTTCGGCGTCGGCTTCCAGGTGGCCGAGTACCGCAAGCCTGAGTTCACCATCGACTTTGCGGCCGAGCCGGCCGAGCTGCTGGACGGCGGCCTGATCACAGGCACGGTGAGCGGCGAATACTTCTTCGGCGGGCCGGTCAGCAACGCGCCGGTGCAGTGGGCAACCTACAGCGAGGACGCGTTCTTCAACTTCACCGGCGACACCCCCGGCCGCTGGTTCAGTTTCAACGATTACACCGGCTGGGACCCAACTACCTTCGGGAGCTACAGCGGCACGGTGGCCAGCGGCGAGGGCAAGACCGGCGCCGACGGCCGCTTCACCTTCCAGATCCCGGCCGACATCGGCGACAAGACCGTCAGCCAGCGCTTCAGCATCGACGCGCGCGTGACGGATCTGAACAACCAGGAGACGGCCACCAACACTGCGGTGATCGTCCACAAGGGCTTGGTCTATCCCGGCGTGGCCCCGCGCGGCTATGTCAGCCTGGCCGGCCAGCCGGCCACGGTGGATCTACTCACGGTGGACTGGGACAGCCAGCCCGTGCCCAATCAGGAGCTGACCATTGTGGTCAGCCAGGCCGAATGGCTGAGCGTGCAGAAGCAGGCCGACGATGGCCGCTTCTACTGGACCAGCGAGGTCAGGGAGACGCCCATTCTGACCGACACCGTCGCCACGGACAGCCGCGGCGAGGCGGTCTTCACCTGGACGCCGCCGAGCGGCGGCCAGTACAAGATCAATGCCACCGCGGTGGATGAGCAGGGCAACGCAGTGCGCAGCGCGGCCTTCACCTGGGTAACCAGCGGCCAGCAGGGCGAGTATGTGCCCTGGCGGGTTGAGAACAACGACCGCATCGAGCTGGTGGCTGACCAGCCGCTCTACCAGGTGGGCGACACGGCCAAGGTGCTGGTTCCCCATCCCTTCGAAGGGCCGGTGGAGGCGCTGGTGACTATCGAGCGCGGCCAGATCATCGAGTCCCGCCAGGTGACGCTGCAAGGCAACAGCGAGACGCTGGAGATCCCTATCGTCGAGGAGTATGTGCCGAATGTGTTCGTGTCGGTGGCGATCGTCAAGGGTGGCGACGGAAGTGGCTCGGTCACAGACCGGCCACAGCAAGAGCAGGGTGGGAGCAGCGACCTGGGCAGCTTCAAGCTGGGTCTGGTGGAGCTGCCGGTGGACAACGCGATCAAGGAGATCCAGCTCACGCTGACTCCCAGCGCGGAGGTGCTGCGGCCGGGCGAGACCGTCACCTTCACCGTGCAGGCCACCGACTGGCAAGGCGAGCCGCTGCAGGCCGAGATCTCCCTGGCCCTGATCGACAAGGCCATCCTCAGCCTGGCCCAAAGCCCCAACCAGCCGCTGCTGGAAAGCTTCTACCGCCAGCGCGGGCTGGGGGTGCAGACGGCCAGCAACCTGGTGCTGAACCTGGACCGCCTCAACCTGCAACTGGAGGAGGGCGCCAAGGGCGGCGGCGGCGGCGATGGCATGATGGGAGTCGAGGTGCGCAGCGAGTTCGAGGACACCGCGCTGTGGGACCCCACGGTCGTCACCGACGAAAAGGGCCTGGCTGAGGTCAGCGTGACCCTGCCCGACAACCTGACCACCTGGCGGCTGGAGGGCATCGGCGTCACCGTAGACACCGAGGTTGGCCAAGCCACGGTCGAGGTGCGAGCCACCCTGCCGCTGCTGGTGCGGCCGGTGCTGCCCCGCTTCTTCACCGTGGGCGACCAGGCCGAGATCGGCGCCATCGTCAACAACAACACCGTGCAGGATCGCACGGTGGAGCTGATCATGGCTGCCCAGGGCGTCACCACCACGGCCGCGCTGAGCCAGATCGTCAGCGTGCCGGCTGGCCAGCAGGTCAAGGTGGGCTGGCCGGTGGAGGTCACGACGCCGGAGGGCGGCCGAGCCGTCAGCAGCGCGCTGATCCGCTTCAGCGCGCTGGAAACCAGCGCGGTCGCAGGCCAGGAGCCGCTGGGCGACGCGGTGGAGCTGACCCTGCCGGTGATCCGCTACGCCTCGCCCGAAACGGTGGCCACGGCCGGCACAGTCGCGCTGGACGAGGCGCGCACCGAGGTGATCGTGCTGCCGGAGGATGTCGATCCGACGCAGGGCGAGCTGCGGGTGCGGCTGGATCCGTCGTTGGCGGCCGGCACGCTGGAGAGCCTGAACTGGCTGCGCAGCTTCCCCTACGAGTGCAACGAGCAGATCGTCAGCAAGTTCCTGCCCAACCTGATCACCTACCAGGCGCTGGAGACGCTGGGCCTGGAGCAGCCTGACCTGGAAGCCAACCTGCAAAAGCAGATCGCCGTGGCTACGCAGCGGCTCTTGCAGCGCCAGAACGCGGATGGCGGCTGGGGCTGGTGGGCCAACGAAGAAAGCCAGCCCTTCGTCAGCAGCTACGTCACCTTCGGGCTGGTGCAGGCGCAGCAGGCCGGCTTCGCGGTCGACTCGGCCGCGCTGGAGCGGGCCATCGGCTACGTGCAGCGCCAACTGCGCCCAGTCGCCAGCCTGCAAGGCTACGAGCTGAACCAGCAAGCCTTCATGCTCTACGTGCTGGCCGAGGCCGGCCAGGGAGATATGGGCCGCACCACCGCGCTGTACGAGGTGCGCGAGCGCCTGGCCCACTACGGCCAGGCGCTGCTGGCCCTCACCTTCGGCCTGCTGGATGACCCCACCTCCGACCAGCGTATCGGCGTGCTGCTGGACGATCTGAGCGGCGCGGCTGTGGTCTCGGCCACCGGCGCGCACTGGGAGGAGAGCGAGGTCGACTGGTGGACTATGAACAGCGACCTGCGCAGCACGGCCATGGTGCTGGATGCGCTGGCCCAGCTCGACCCGGAGAATGCCCTGGCCCCCAACGCGGTGCGCTGGCTGATGAACAGCCGCACCGATGGCCGCTGGGCCACCACCCAGGAGAATGCCTGGTCGCTGCTGGCGTTGACCGACTGGATGGCCGCCACCGGCGAGCTGGAAGGGGACTACAGCTACCAGGTGACGCTGAACGACGGCCCGCTGGCCAGCGGCGTCGTCGACGCGGACAACGTGGACCAGCCGGTGAACCTGGCGGTGGCTGTGGCCGACCTGATCCAAGATGCGGCCAACGGCCTGACCATCAGCCGCTTCGCCGAGAGCAGCCAAAGCGGCGCGGGCGAGCTCTACTACACCGCCTTCCTGGAGACCTTCCTGCCCGCGGCCGAGCTGCAGGCGCTGGACCGCGGCGTGGTGGTGGCGCAGCAGTACCGTCTGGTGGATCCGCTGACCGGCGCAACGTCGGACCAGCCCATCAGCGAGGCGCAGATCGGCGACACCATCCAGGTGAAGCTGACCATCGTCGCGCCGACCAACCTGCACTACCTGGTGGTGGAAAGCCCCCTGCCGGCCGGCGCGGAGGCCATCGACCCCAGCCTGCTCACCACCAGCCTGGTCTACGAGGAGCCAGGGCTAGAGTCGGTGGACGCCAACGTCCCCTGGTTCTGGTGGACGCCCACGGCCACCGACCTGCGCGACGAGAAGGTGGCCCTGTTCGCCACCCAACTGCCCGCGGGGACCTACGAGTACACCTACCAGATGCGCGCCAGTCTGCCGGGCCAGTTCCAGGTCCTGCCGGCGGTGGCGTATCAGATGTACTTCCCGGAGGTGTGGGGCCGCAGCGCGGGGAGTGAATTCGTGATCGGTGAACGGTGAGTTGAGGAATGGAGAATGGAGAATGGAGAATTGGTGAATTGGTGAATGGTGAATTGGTGAATGGTGAATGGTGAATGGTGAATTGGTGAATTGGTGAATTGGTGAATGGTAAATCGGTGATCGGTCACCCAGCCCCCAGTCCCTAGCCCCCAGTCCCCGTAAACGGAAAGAGACAGGCCCTGCCGGTGTGGTGGGGCCTGTTTTCATTGAGCGGGCACTGGGCCGGATCCTAGGTGGTCATAGTCCAGCGACGGTTGAGCTCGTGCTTCGAGCACTCCACGGGGCTGGGTTGGTAGACCGCCGGAATTCGGCGCAGCAGCTTCGCAGCGCTAATGCGCGCGCCCAGCGGCAAAGAACGGATACCGCCCTTTGGCCAGCAATTCCTTGCGCAGCAACAGACGATCGATCTGGTTGAGTTGCAACAACCGTTCCGTAGCCCGGCCTGTAGCAGTAAGAGGAACGATGCGCGGCCCATCCAACCGGAAGTGGTCCCCCCAATTCATCGTTCTGGGGTGGTACAGGGGTGTGGTCACTGCTCCAGCTGGCTGGCAGCCTTGGCCTTGAGGAGCGAGAGCATGCGATCCATAGCAATATAGTGATCGAGCTCCTCCTCTTCCTGTGGGCTCAACTGCCGCTCTCGATTCGCCTCCAGCAGCCGGCTGAAGCGCGTCTGTGCCGCCTTCGATGGCCTGTAGGAAGCGATTTCCTGGGAAGACGGCCCAGAGGCCAGGAATTCCAGTACTTGTTCGTAGAAAGGCAGGGAATACGCCGTGGTCTTCACATGATGCTCCGGTTCGATCTGCAAGTCGTCTTGGTCATCGCAGCCACAATGTTGCTCAATGCCATTGTGGCAGGCTGAGCTCAACTGATCATGTATGATCAACTGGCGCGCATTGCGCAGCGGGAGCTCGACGCATTCATCATACGTGCCGAGAGTATCATCTCAAAAACCGGGGCGAGACTTCCGAAGTCTGCGCAGGTTTGTTCAAAACGAGCTCACAGTCCATAAG
>JAJTXO010000345.1 GCA_021463315.1 Caldilineales bacterium
AACGAGTTCAACAATGACCTGGCAGTCGAGCTGGCCGGCGGCGGCGATCCACCGCTGCCTCAGTCGCTGGAGCGCCTGCAGGCCGAGTTCGACGCCGGGAGCAGCCGCGGCGGCCGCGATGGAACCAGCTTTGCCATCGAAGTCGATGGGCTGTATATCGGAGGCTGTGGGCTGTTCAGCTTCGACCACGTGGCGCGCCGGGCGATGCTGGGCATCGGCATCGGCGACAAGGCGTATTGGGGCCAGGGCTACGGCCGCGAGGCTGTCCAGCTCCTGGTGGACTACGGCTTTCGCCACCACAACCTGAACAAGGTCTGGCTGGAGGTTTGGGGGCGCAACCAGCGCGCCATCCGAGCCTACCGCGCCAGCGGCTTCCTGGAGGAGGGCCGGCTGCGCCAGCACGTTTGGAGCGATGGCGCCTTCGATGACCTGGTCATCATGGGAATCCTGCGCGATGCGCACGCCGCGATCCCGCCTGACCGGGAGTGACGCCATGACATCAGCAGCGACCTACGACATGATCGTCATTGGCGGTGGGCCGGCAGGCGTCACTGCTGCGCTGCGCGGGCGGGAGCTGGGCGCGTCCGTAGCGCTGATCGAGCGCGGCAGCATGGGCGGCACATGCACCAACGACGGCTGCGTGCCGACGCGGGTGCTGGCGCGGGCGGCGCGCTTGATGGCCAACGCCAGCCAGTACGCGGACTATGGCATGGCCGCGCCGCGGCCAGAGCTGGACTTCCAGCGTCTGATGGCCCGCACCCAGGCCATCGTCTACGAGATCCACGAGAAGAAGCAGCTCATCGCGCACCTGGAGGCTGCGGGGGCGGCGGTCTATGCCGGCGTGGGCGAGGCTAGCTTCGTCGATCCGCACATGATTACCCTGCCCGACGGCCGGCATCTGCGCGGCGAGCGGTTCATCCTGGCGGCCGGCGGACGCGCCCGGCGGCTGGACTTCCCCGGCGAAGAGCTGGCCCTGACCCACAGCGACATCTGGCGCCTGCAAAAGCTGCCGCGCTCAGTCGCCATCGTCGGCGGCGCGGCCACGGGCTGTCAGTTGGCGGCCATCTTCAACGCCTTTGGCAGCCAGGTGACCATTCTCGACGTGGCCCCGCGCATCCTGGCTGCTGAGGATAGCCTGGTGGCGCAGGTCATGACCGATGCGTTCCGGCGTCGCGGCATCGCCGTGGTCGCGGGCATCGGCGGCATCGAGCGCATCGAGCAAGCCGCCGGCAAGCTGGCGCTGATCTACAAACAGGGCGACGCAGTGGCGACGGTGCAGGCTGAGGCGGTGGTGCTCTCCACTGGCTGGCTGGGCAACCTGGACGGGCTGAACCTGGCCGCAGCCGGCGTGCAGACCGATGGCCGCTACGCCGTCGCCGACGACGCGTGCCGCACCTCCGCGCCGCACATCTTCGCCTGCGGCGACATCGACGGCCGCATGATGTTGGTGCAGAGCGCGGGCTACGAGGCGAGGATTGCGGCCGAGAACGCCGTGCTGGGCGGCCAGGGCCGCAAGGAGTATCAGATCGTCCCCCACGGCGGCTTTACCAACCCCGAATACGCCAGCGTGGGGCCGACCGAGGAGCAGGCGCGCCAGCAGCGCGATGTGGCCGTAGCCGTCGTCCCCTATGCCGACCTGGATCGGGCCGTGATCGACGGCCGCACCGAGGGTTTCTGCAAGCTCCTCGTGGACCGCGAGACGCATCGCTTGGTGGGGGCGCACGTGGTCGGCGAGCAGGCGCTGGAGATCGTCCACGTGGCCGCGGCCGGCATGGCGGCGGACATGCGGGTCGGGCAACTGGCTGAGCTGCAGATCGCCTATCCCACCTTCACTGCGGTTTTGGGCCTGGCCGCACGGCGCCTCGTGGCTGAGCTGGGCGTGATGCCGCTGACGCGGGAATGGCTGGCGTTGGGTCGCTCGCCGGCTGAGTGGGAGCAGCGGAGTGCGGACCACGAAGGCGCATCCTAGCGCGGAAACGCGAAGCACGAGAGGCGCGCCGTTGCGTCGCCGACAGGCTTTGCGCTTTGCGTTTGCGAGAACCTTCGCGAATTCGTGGTCCAACCCCCTGGCGTAACGCATCTCGTAACGTTTATTGGACGGCGACGCTGTACAATTGACACCATGAACAGAGACCAGTCAGCCCACCTTACAGCCCCTATGGGTGCTGTTGCGTCCGATGGCCGTAGCACGCGTCTCCTACGCGCCCTCTGGCTGGCAACGTTTGCCGTGATCCTTCTCCTCTACATGGTGGGTCTGCTCATCTACTATCAGCAAATGCTGGTTGCGCCGAACGGTCCCAATGGCGGTGATCCCGATCCGGCGTTGCCTGCCATGCTGGCGGAAGCAGGCATCCAAGCCGAGCTTTATGCGCTTTACCTGTTGGTTACCGGCGTGCTGGGTTTCCCCATCGCTTTGGTTGCGTTGCTCGTCTTTTGGCGTCGCGGCCACGAACGTAGCGCCTTGCTGATGTCCTATCTGCTGTTGCTGATCGGTTCAAGTAGTCGGGTAAGTAGTGCGGCGCTGGCTGAACTGGGCGTGGTGGGCATGTGGTCGGATCGGATCCTCAGCGCGGCCAGCGCCAATGCCGTGACGCTCATCTTCTTCCTCTTTCCCACCGGCCGCTTTGTTCCTCGCTGGACAAAATGGGTGGCGCTGTTCTTCTTCCTCCTTACCTTGCCCGGTTTCCTGGCGCCGGACAGCCGTCTGGACTTTATGACTGGCGACAGCGGCCTCGGGTTTCTGATCGCTCTTCCACTGCTGGCTTGCTTCATCTTTGCCCAGGTGTATCGCTATCGCCGCGTCTCTGGGCCCATCGAACGCCTGCAGACGCGCTGGGCCATGATCGGGCTGTTGGCCTGGCCGGTGGCTTGGGCGATCAGCGGCTTGATTCTGGTCCTGGCGCCGGCCTTGGACCAGACAACCGCTTCCACGATCAAGCCGCAGATTCTGCTCGACATTTTTGTCCTGCAGCCACTCTACCTGTTGTTCCCTATTGGCATGGGCATTGCCATCCTGCGCTACCGGCTGTACGACATTGACGTGATCATCCGCAAGACGCTGGTCTACTCGGCGCTGACCGTGCTGCTGGCGTTGGTCTACTTTGGCAGTGTGATCCTCCTGCAGCGGCTGGTCGGCGCGCTGACGGGGATCGAGCAATCCACGTTGGCGGTGGTGGTCTCGACGCTGGTGATCGCCGCGCTGTTCACCCCGCTGCGCCGGCGCATCCAGGAGGGCATCGACCGCCGCTTCTTCCGCAAGAAGTACAACGCCCAGCAAGTGCTGGCCCGGTTCGCCCAGACCGCGCGCGACGAGACCGATCTGGACGCGCTGCTGGCTGAGCTGGTGCGGGTGGTGGACGAGACGTTGCAGCCGGAGCACGTCAGCGTGTGGCTGCGCAAACAAGAAGCCCCGAAGAGCGCACAGGCGTCTTCGGGGCCAACCGAATAGAGAAAGCTCACTGGTCTGTTCATGCCGCCAAGGGTAGCTGGCGAGTTGTCAAGACATCGAGCGCGGACAGGCGGCGCACCTGCTCTGGCGCCAAGGTTAGCAGCGCCCTGGTGGAACCGTCCGGGTTCACGAATTCGACTTCATAGGCCAGACGCGGCGTTGCGTAGATCTCGACCACCGCGCCGAGGTCGCCGGCCAGGACGGAATGGCCGGGAAAACTTGCCGTAGCGATGATGGTCTCCAATAGCTCGATAGTCTCATTCATATGACTACTCCTTGCGCCGCGCCGCAGGTTCGATGGTCACCAGGTCGGCCCAGTCGTTGCCAGGGCGCACAATCCAAACCGTTGTCAACTGTCGAGCCTCACCCGTGGGACCTACCAGCGGCGCGGTGACTGTGTATTTCTGGCCGAAGGGCGACGGCTGGCCAGCTTCAGCAGGTTGAGTAAGATGTTGTTCCCGAATATCGCGCTCTATCTTTCGCCAGTTCACAGCAGTGTAGCCCATCTGCGCAAAGAAGGCCGCTTTGTACCGGCCCGACTCGTGCGTGGGATTGAGGGCATAATCTCGCAACTTGCGTGGATCGATGCGCGCTCGCTCTGGCGACGGAATGCGGCTTGGCATGGCGCCATTGTACCATCATGGCAGGAATTCAGCCAAGCAAGTTTGGTCAAACGATGATTGGATCCGCGGAGTTGACAGAGAACCATGCTCAATCATAACCGACCTGCCGCCCGCCGGATCGTGATGCGCCTGTTGTGGGTTGTCATGGCGGTGGTGTTCACTGCGCTGTATTGGCTGGCTTTGCCGCAAAGCGTTGCCAAGGCGCAACAGGATCCCATCGCTTGGTTGGATATCGCATTGCAAGCGATCTACCTGCTCTTGGCCTGGTTCGTGTTCTGGCTACGTTCTGACGATACGGTGGCGTACATCTTTTCGCTGATCCTGTTGTTGTTCCTTGCCGGCGACAAGTTTCGGGTCGTGTTCTCTGCCAGCACGACCGCCCAGTCGCTCGAGCTCTTCTTTGCGGCGCTTTCTACCACGCTATTGATCTGGCTGTTCTATTTGTTTCCCGATGGGCGCTTCGTGCCGCGCTGGACACGGTGGGCGGCTGTGGCAGTGGCGGCGGTCCAACTCTGGCGCATCTTCTTCGAGGAAGCCTATATGGCGCGCGGTTTCCCGTTGATGGGGCTTTTCATGCTGACCGGTGCTGTCGCGCTGGTTTTTCGCTACCGCAGCATCACTGAACCCGTGCAACGCCAACAGATCAAGTGGGTCGTCTTCGGTCTCGCGATCACGCTGGTCCCGATTGGCGTCATGCTTGCCGCCGTGAGCATCTTCGGACTGGACCTCTTCGAGGGTAACTCGGCGGCTGATAGGCTGGGCTTGTTGGTGTGGACCGGCTTTCTGATCGTGTTTCCGCTGTCTATCGTGGTGTCGATCCTGCGCTATCGCCTGTGGAACATCGACGTCATCGTCCGCAAGACGCTGCTCTACTCGGCCTTGACCGTGCTGCTGGCGCTGGTCTACTTCGGCAGCGTGATCGTGTTGCAGCAGTTGTTCGGCGCGCTGACGGGGATCGAGCAGTCCACGCTGGCGGTGGTGGTCTCGACGCTGGTGATCGCCGCGCTGTTCACGCCGCTGCGCCGGCGCATCCAGGACGCCATCGACCGTC
>JAJTXO010000346.1 GCA_021463315.1 Caldilineales bacterium
GTCAGCGACTCGATGTAGCTTTTGAGCAGCTCGAAGATCTTGTGCGGATCCTGGTTGCCCACCAGCCGGCAGCTCAGCTTGCAGCCCGCCTTGGCCGGCACGATGGTCTTGGGACCAGGGCCGGACCAGCCGCTCCACAGGCCGTTGACATCCAGCGTGGGCCGGGCGGCGATGCGCTCGCGGATGTTGAAGGCCGCGTCGCCCCAGACGGCCGGCACGCCGGTCGAGGCCATGTACTGCGCCTCGGTCAGGTCGGTCTTGGCGATCATCTCCCGCTCGGCCGGGGTCAGCGGGACCACGTCGTCGTAGAAGCCGGGCACCGCGATGCTGTTGTCCGCGTTGAACATCCTGGCCAGGATCTGCGCCAGCGCCTGGGCCGGGTTGTGGACGGCGCCGCCCCACAGGCCGCTGTGCAGGTCCTCGCGCGGGCCCTGCACGTGGATCTCGATGTAGGTCATGCCGCGCAGGCTGTGCAGGATGGCCGGCTCCTCGATGCTGCGCATGGAGGTGTCGCTGATCACCGCCACATCGCCGCGCAGCAGCTCCAGATGCTCCACGATGAAGGGCTTCAGGTTGGGCGACGACACCTCTTCCTCCCCCTCGATCAGGAACTTGAGGTTGACCGGAGCCGCGCCGCTGCTTTTCAGGTAGGCCTCCAGCGCCTTGACGTGGACAAAGAGCTGGCCCTTGTCGTCGGTGGCCCCGCGGGCGTAGATCTTGCCGTCCTTGACCACCGGCTCGAAGGGGTCGCTGTCCCAGCCGTCGGCCAGCTCAGCCGGCACCACGTCGTAGTGGCCGTAGACCAGCACCGTGGGCTTGTCTGGCCCCGCGCCCAGCCATTCGCCGTAGACCACCGGGTGGCCGGCCGTCTCCATGATCTCGACCCGGTCCAGCCCCAGGCCGGCCATGTGTTCGGCCAGCCATTCGGCCATGCGCCGCACGTCGCCCGCGTGAGCGGGGTCGCCGCTCAGGCTGGAGATGCGCAACATGGCT
Source organism: Caldilineales bacterium (assembly GCA_021463315.1). Taxonomy (GTDB): domain Bacteria; phylum Chloroflexota; class Anaerolineae; order JAAEKA01; family JAAEKA01; genus JAAEKA01. The sequence continues at coordinate 994 of JAJTXO010000346.1, forward strand.
TTCAACTCTTCCAGAAACTTGTCGCTGTGGGCGCGCGCATAGGCCCGCGCCGCGTCACTGGCAGCAGTCATCAGAAAACCTCCTCGTCAGATAGTAATGTAGAACAGGAAGCGCCAGATGCCGATTGTTCGACGACCGGCGCCGCGTAGGTCGATGGCTATGTCGCCGACCGGTCAGCGGCCGAAGGCTCGCCTGACCTCGGGCCGGAACAGGTAGACCAGGATCGCTACCGGGATGATCAGGCCGAACAGGCCGCAGCAGAAGGTCCACAGACCGCCGCTGAACATGCCCAGCGCGCCGTTGACCACGTTCATACCCACGGCGATGATGGCCAGCAGCCAGGCCCAGGAGCGCAGCTTCCACAGGCCAAAGGCCACGATCAGCTCGACAATGGCGGTGATGATGCCCAGCGTGCCGCTGACCACGTTGTCGACGCCGCTGGCGGCCATATTCTGCGCGCCAAACAGCGTGCCCACGGTGGCCGCAAGGCCGCCGACGTTGAAGACAAACAGGCTCCACAGCAGGGAGAGGACCGCCAGTCCGATGTAGACCAGCGCCAGGATGGCGATACCAGTTGGACGTTGTTGTGACATAGTGACTCCTTGATAGTGAAATGAAGAACGGTTAAACGCGTCGCGCGTTGAGCAAATGAAAGAAATCCTCGGAGTTGCGTGTCTCGGGCGCGGGCATGTCGGACGGATGCAGGAGGAACGCGTCGGTCTGCTCGCCGCCCAGCCCGCCGTGGTTGCCGATCAGCTCCTCGAAGGCCGCCACCGTGCCGTCGGGGTAGAGAGTGCTGTTGACGATCAGATCGCCCGAAGAGGGAAACTCGGCCATGCGACGCACCTGCCAGACCCGCACCTCGACGGAGTTCTGGCCGGCCAGGCCAGCCCCGCGCGAGCGCCGGTTCTCCGGCGGTGTGTGGCCGACGGCAAAGGGCAGCAGCGGATCCTCGCCGGCGACCTCGCCGTTGACCAAATTCCGCCGGCCCTGCTTGCCGATCACCACCGGCGCGCCGTCGTCGGCGTAGCCTACCACGAAGCCGACCCCTTCGTGCTGCACCAGCGCCTCCACCACGCCCGGGTAGACGGCCTGGAGCTCGCTGAGCGTGATCTTGTCGGTCGCAAAGTCAAAATAGACGTGGGCCAGGTTGCCGGTGGCGCAGACGATCACGTCGGCGTCGGCCGCGGCCTGCGCGTCGCCGGCCTCGGCCGGCTCTTGCTGGCTTTCCTGGCCGGCCAACTCAGCCAGCTCGCCGGCCGCGGCCCGGCCGGCCAGGCCGCCCATGCCCAGCGCCTGGGCGTTTTGCAGCTCTACGCCCATGGCGGCCACGTTGGACAGGCCGTCGTCGCCGCCGCCGCTCTGCGCCACAGAGGTTCCCTGCGGCATCTGCTGCTGGATGAAGTCCTTGAGATCGAAGCCGTAGCGCTGCAAGAAGGTGGCGCCGCTGGACTGGCCGTGGTCAGAGAGCAGGATCACCTCGTAGGGCCGCGGCGCCTTGCGCCGGGCGATATCGCGCAACTGAGCGACCTCGCGATCGTAGCGCCGCAGCACCCGGAAGGCGTCGCGCGTCCAGGGGCCGGAGTGGTGGGCCACCTTGTCATAGCCGGCGAAGGTGGTGTAGATGGCTGGGCTGCCGCGCATCAGATCCAGCGCCACCAGGCTGTGTGCGGCCTCGCGCAGCAGCACCGTGGTGGCCGCGCGCTTGAAGGGATAGCCCTTCTTCAGCCGATTGAGCCGCGGCCAGGCGCCCACCCACCACTGCCAGAACGCCTGCACCACATCCAGCGCGGCCTCGCCCAGAACCAGCGCGATGGTGCGGGTCATGAAATAGGGGTTGAGCATCAACAGCGACACATCCTCGGCCCGCCGCTTGGCCTCGGTGGAGCTGCCGGGGCGCAGCTTGGACAGCGTCATCAACGATTTTTCGGCGTCGCCGTCGAACATGTTGTTGATGCTGGAGCCGCCGCGCAGCAGGCCCTCCCCGTTGGACTGACGTTGGTTGAGCAGCGCGGTGTCGCTGTGCGAGACGTAGAGCTTCTGTTCCCGCTTGTCGAACCAGCGAAAGGCGGGCATGTCGTAGTTGTTGCCGAAGAGGATTCCCGCCTGGCAAGCGGAGGTCTGGGCTGGCAGTCCGCAGTCGATGCGAGTCAACTGGTAGCCCTCCCCTTCGACCATCTGACGCAGGGTGGGCATATAGCCCAGGGCCAACGCCTGCTGCAGGTGGCGACAACTGACGCCGTCGATCTCCAGAATCAGCAGGCCGCGTTCCTGGTTGGACGCGGCCGCGAAGGGGCTTTGCTGGGCCAGCCGCAGAATGCGCTGCTCGTAGAAAGAGTCGGCGTCATCCAGAGTCAGCAGGCCGGTCAGCACGGTATTGATGGCCGCCAGGACGATGCTGCCGACGATGGCCGGCAGGATCCCCTCCATGCGAAAGCCTGGCAACAGGGCCGCGGTGATCAGCAGGGCCAGACCGTTGACAAAGAAGCCGATGATCAGGGTGGCGATCAGCCCGAAGGGTCGCGCCACCCGCAGGATGATGGGCCGGATGAGGAAGTTGACCAGGCCCAGCGTCAGGGCGGCGGCCAGGACTGCCAGCCAAACCGGCCGCCCTGGCTGCGCGATGAAGGCCATGCCTGGCAGCAGGGCCGCGGTGACGACCAAGGAAACGGCGTCCACGAACCAGACCAGCAGGAAGCGCCCCGCCATGCGCACTGGTTTCGAAAGTCGATTCGCCAGGTTCGTCAGATTCGCCATTGCCAGAACCTCCGAACAGATGTTACGAGTAATGCGTAACACGTAACACGTAACCCGGAAAGGAGTCCTTCGGCTCTCGTTCCGAATGAAATGCGTAACACGTAACCCGTAACCCGGAAAGGAGTCCTTCGGCTCTCGTTCCGAATGACTCATCACAGCCAACTCGCCACCCAGAGACATCACCCGCGATTCCGGGTTACGGGTTACGGGTTACGGGTTACGAGTTACGGTCCGACCAATGCGCAACATAGCCTACTAAGCAGAGGATCGCTACGATCCGGGGTCGATGTCGCGTGGCCAGTTGGCGTACAGCTCCTCTGGCTCCAGCTCGCCCGGCACATAGCCGGGCAGCCGCAGCGAAGGAATGATCGACAGCAGCGAGATGGCGGCCAGGATCAGGAAGGTGGCCTTCAGCGCGCGCAGGCGGGCGATCTCGTTGATCGCCGCCGCCTCGGCCGCCTCGGCTGGAGTGACCGATGTTTGACTCAACACTTCGTCCAACTGCTCGTTGCTGACGAAGTCGATCCTGTCGAAGTTGATCTCGCTGCGCAGCGTCTGCGGCAGGTTGGACTGGTTGAAGGCGCTGATGATGAACAGGCTGAGCAGGCCCACCGCCACCACGCTGGAGAAGGCCGCGCCCAGCGCCGACGAGACGTTGTTCACCACCCCGCGCAGCGCGCCCACGTCGCCGGCCAGCTCCTTGGGCGAGGCCGAGACCAGCACGTTGAACAGCAGCGTCAACATCGTCCCCTCGCCCAGGCCGACGATGAGCAGGCCCAGGATCACCACCGGTGTGGACCACTGGTTGCCGACCGTGAAAGCCAATAGAATCGAGCCGACCGTCACCAAACTGAAGGAGATCACGCCCAGGCGGCGGGGGGCCAGCCGGCTGTAGAGCCGCACCGAGAGCATAGCCGCGACCGCCACGGCCAGCGCGTAGGGCACAATGGCCACCGAGGTGAACAGAGGGGTGCCGCCCTGGACAATCTGGATGTAGAGGGGGATCAGAAAGGCGACCACCGAACCCAGCGCGCCAGCCACCAAAAAGGCGATCACCGCGGCGCGCTCTTCGGGCGAGTCGGTCACCTCCGGCGCCAGCAGCGGGGTCTTCTGATCCGCCACCCGTCGCTCCGACCAGACGAAGAAGGCCTGGCCGAACACGACGCCCAGCGCGATCAAAAAAGGCGCCGGTGACAGCCCCAGGAGCGAAATGGGCGCGGCCTCTTTGGCCGCCACGATGCCCCAGGTGACCAGGTTGTTGAAACCGAAGAGGATGCAAACGATGGCCAGCGCCGACAGCACCACACCCACCAAGTCGATGCGGGTGCCTGGCTCGCGGGGGATCGGCTTGAAGCGGAAGCTG
>JAJTXO010000347.1 GCA_021463315.1 Caldilineales bacterium
GCCGGCCACGTCCCAGCCGCTGACCCGCAGCGCGCTGCGCTGATGAGCCAGATCCGCCAGCACGGTGAACTCCAGCAGTCCCGCGCCGTAGGTCAGAGCCACTGTTCCAGCCGCGCGGCGGGCGCGGGCCTGGATGTGCAGGGTACGGTCGTCCAGCCACAGCTCGGCGTCCACCGCGGCCGCGCGCTCGCGCAGGAAGGCCAGGTCGCTCTGGTTCACCTGGGCCAGCACCCGGTGGGTCGGCCCGTCCACGTCGATCTCAGCCGTCAGGCCGTGCTGCGAGATGATGGCGTTCATGGCGTCGGCATCGCTGCTGTCTTCGAAGGTGCGGGTGCGGCGCTCCATGCGCAGGTCCTGGAAGCGGTCCTCGGCCAGCACCGTCAGCTCGGGCGGCCTCTCCTTGGGAAAGTGCGCCTCCAGGCCGGTGATGCGCCCCTTGAACACCCGCCGCGTGCCGCGGGGCGGGCCCAGCTCGACCTCGATCTCCTTGCCGAAGTCCACGATGCGGCCGTCGAACAGGTAGAAGTCAACCCGGTCGCCGCTCGCGCCCCAGTTGGCGAAGCGCGCCTCGCAGCGGAAGAGACCGAGGGTCGTCTCCTCGATCAACAGCGACTGCAAGAGCGTTTCGCCCAGCTCGCGCTGCTCCGCGCCGTCGATCTTGATGGTCGGCCGGGAGGCGTAGAACTGGGAGGGGGAGTCGTTGGCGGGTGACATGGGTGATTAGGTGATTGGTAGATTGGTAGATTGGTAGATTGGTCGGTGGCGGCAAGGTTGCGTCGTTGCGGCGGCATGCGTGTATTCGCGCCAAATTCGTGGATGGACGTCAGTCGGCCCACACGCGGGCCAGGCGCTCTTGCTGGCGCTGAACGACGCGCACGATCTCTTCGGGCGTCAGGCGGGCGCCGGCTGGCGACGGCTGCGGCGCGCTGGGCGTCGGCGCGGGCGGCGCCTCGACGACGATCTCGGTTTCGTTGATGATGACTGGCATGATTCACCTTCGATCAGGACTGACAGTGCTGGTTACACCACCGCCCAGTCGTCGCGGCGGGAGCGGCTCTGGCCGGGATCAGCACTGTCAGTCCTTCCCATTCCCAGGACTGACAGTGCTGGTTACACCACCGCCCAGTTGTCGCGGATCAGCACTGTCAGTCCTTCCGCGCGTTCAGGTTGACCCGCGCGCCGGCCTGCACCCGCAGCGGGTCGTCGATGCCGTTGGCGCTGGCGATGCCCTTCCAGTCCGCGCTGGCTCCTATCCGGGCCGCCATGCTGGCGATGCTGTCGCCGGGCCGGGCTGAGTCCAGCGGCGAGGTGGCGCCGGTGGCCTTGCCTGCGCCGCCGCTGTGCGCGCTGCCGAACAGAAAGACGATATCGTCGCGGCTCATGCCCAGCGAGACGGTGGCCCGCAGCGGCACGCCCTCCTCGGAGAAGTATTCCAGCGTCTCATCCATCGAGTCGACCACGCCCTCGAAGATGAAGCTGCCCCACTGGAAGCGCATCCGCGGCGGCGTGCGCCGGTTCTCCGCGGCGGGCTGTTCCTTGGCCATCACGAAGTAGGCCACCGCTTGCGTCTTGGTGCGCACATCGCTGCCGTCGTCGCTGCTGTCGAAGATCAGCTCCACCGTCAGCTTCGACGTGCCGCTGCCGACGAACTGCCGCGACGATCCGCCGGGCTGGTCACCGCCGCTGTTTTGGTTGGACAGCGCGACCTTCAGGCTCTGCGGGTTGAACTGAACCGTGACCTTCTTGTCGCCGGCCTGGCTCAGCTCCTTGCCCCGCGAGAATTCCTGGATCTCGACGATTTCGGCTTTGGTGACGTTGCTGGTAGTCATGATCGATCGGAAAAGGGTCAGACGGGTTGCTTGGCGCCCTACGGCTGGTTCGCCCGGGCCACGATCGCCCTGGCGGTTAACATCACATCCTGAAGATGCTCCACCGGCGTGACGCGAAACTCCTGGCGGATCGGAATGGCGTTGACATACCGGCCGATGGGCCCCAGGCTCTCGGCCTCCAGCAGGGCATAGGCCACATGATCTGGCGCGGCCCACAGCAGGAAGTGGACCGTCACGTTCAGCTCCCTGGCGATATCATCGAGCTTGTCGGCGCCGGCAATGAAGTTCAGCATCTGCTCGCGGTTGTAGGCGGGGCAGTTGTCCGGCGTGTGGGTCATGGTTACGTGAAAGAGCATGGTATCGATTCCTTTCAACAAAGCTGTGAAATTGACGGGTTCATCCGAAGCCGATGGATGCCGATGCAGACGCCGAGAACCCAACGCCCGCCGACACGCCGGCGCTGGCCGAGACGCCGATGCCAGCCGATAGGCCAAAGGGGGGCTGCGGCTCCTCGATCTCGAAATAGCGGTAGGCCAGTTGCATCTCCTCGATGGCCAGCAGCCCCTCCTTGGCGTTGAGCGCCGGCGCCTTCATCTTCAGCGGCAGACAGTCATGCACCTTGAAGCGCACCTGTTCCTTGCCCTCGCCGTTGCGCATGATCACCACCGCCTCGCCGCGCGCGCTGCGGGTGTCGCCGCTGACCGACTGCGTGAACCACTTCCACAGGTCGATGTTGCTGGTCATGCCGCGCTTCAGGCTCAGCGTCCCATAGCTCACCGGGCCGACCAGGTGGAATTGCTGGGTGTTGTTGCCGCCCTCGCGCACCGTCTTCGGCTCCATGGTCATCTCCAGCCCGTCGCACTCGGCAAAGGCCGCGTTGCACAGCGGGTTGGTCAGGCCCAGCACGCCCGGCACGCTGATCTGCACATCGAAGCGAAAAGCCAGAAAAGGTCGTTCGTCAGCCACGGCCTATCCCTCCACCGCCAGCAGCACGCCATCGCTGGCCCGGCTGAGCTGCACGGTGATGAACTCCATCGGCTCGCTGGGCGCCACCTGCACCTGGGCGATGAAGCGTCCCTGGTCCATGCTCTGCCGCGTGTTGACGCGGGTATCGGTGACCACGCGGTAGGCCTGCTGGGCGGTGCGACCGGCAAAAGCGCCGTGCTCGTACAGGAAGCGCAGCAGCGCCTCCAGCGTCGAGCGCACCGCGTCGCGCAGCCGCTCGTCGTTGTTCTCGAAGGTCCAGGCCATGCCGCGCTCCAGCGCCACCTTGCGCAGCAGGATCATCAGCCGGCGCACCGAAAGCTGCAAAAGCTGCCGCTCCTCGCTCAGCGTGTGCGCGCTCATGGCCCGAAAATCGTCCGGCTCGCGGCGGATCAGGTTGAACTGCTCCGCAAACAGCTCGGCCCAATCCTCCACGCTGAAGGCTGGCAACAGGTCCAGCACCCCTTGCAGCGGCACGTTGGCCGGCGCGATCCAGGCCTGGCGCTGCCGCTCGCGGGCCGCGATCATCCCGCACACCGCGCCGTCGGGCGGCGTCACCCGCAGCGCCTGGCCCGCTGGCCGGACAGGCGCCTGAACCGCCTCGTCGGCCGCCATCAGCCACGGGTGGTAGACCGCCAGATAGCTCAGGTCTACAAAGTCGGTGACGCCGGTGAACGCGCTGCGCTGGCGGGGCAGGCCCAGCCGCTGGCGCAGCATCTCCTGCCACTGGATGCAGCGCCGCTTCTCGAAGTGCAGCGGCAGGCTGAGCACCGCCACCAGATCACGGCGCGCCTGGCACAGGGTAACCAGCGCGTGCTGCACATCCAGCAGCGCCTGGCTGTCGTAGCTGGCTACAGGCTCCAGCAGCGGCAGCGCCGGGCCTGGAACGACCGGAGGGCCGGCGGGCGGGCCGGGCGGGACCGTCTCGTCCACGGGGCAGCCCTGGAAGCTGGTCCAGTCGGGCGGGATCGCGGGCGGCTCTGGCGGCGGCGGATCGGGCGGCGCAAGCTGCGTGCTCCACGGGCGATGCACCGCGTCGGGCACAGCGATCAGCGCCACCTCCGGCAGGTAGAGCAGGCTGTGGATGCCGCGCAGCCGCCGGTTCTGCACGTAGAAGCGGTTGAACGCGTCCGCCTCAAGCCCGCTGCCCGACACCGGCTGGATGGCCGGATTGGCGACCAACACGGGATCCACGAAGAGGGCGCTGCTGAAGCTGTCCAGCCCGTCGCGGCCCCGTTCCGCCTCGGCCGGGCCAACCGCGTCGGCGTCGCTGACCACGGCCGCCATGCCCAGCGGCAGCCAGCTCAGCCCGGCCAGCGCCTCATCCACCGGCGCCAGCAGCGCGGCCAGCGCCTGGGCCGTCAGGTCGCCGCTGCGCTCGGTGGACGCGGCCACGGCCGCGCCTGGCTCGCTGCGCCGGCCCGACAGCAGCTCCCGGTAAAGGCGGGCGATCTCGGCGGCTGCGCCGCCTTCGCCGTTGGAGCGAGGGCTGCGCAGCAGGCTCGATTCGGCCACCGCGGTCTCGCCCCAGAAGCGGGGATGGCCGGCGCCAAAGGCCACCTCGTCGATGGCCGGCAGCCGCGCCGTCCCCAGCCAGAGCAACTGGTCGAAGCGCAGCCGGTCGATCTGCGCCAGAGCAGGCAGCCCGGCCGGCAGGGTTTGGCCCGGCAAGGCCAGCAGGCTGTCGGCGCGCAGCTGGACGACGGGCCACGGGGGCGATCCGCTCTCGCCTGCCATCTGGCTGCTGGCGACCGCGAACAGCACCACCTCACCGCCCTCCAGCGTCAGCCGCAGCACATCCCCACGCAGAGGCAAGGTCTGCTCGTCGGGCGGTGAGGTTGCCGCGATGAGCGCCAGCTCCAGCAACAGCCCGTCGGCGTCCTGGGTCAGCACGCCATCGCCCTCCACAGGCTCAACCCCGTCGAGCGTCAACCGTTCGATGGCAGTGACTGCCACCGAGCCGGGCGCTTCGAGCTCGAGCTGAACAGCGAAGGCCCGCGCCGCGGCCAGCGTGACCGTGGTCGGCGCGGCGGGATCGGAGGAGGCTGTCTGCGCGGTCACCGGGAAGAGCCACTGCTGGCCGTCGGCGAAGCCCAGCCGCAGCAGGTCGCCGATCTGGACCGCCTGGGGCGCGCTGCCGGTCCGCCAGAGCAGGCGGCCGTCGCTCTGCACCGTGAACGCGCTGGTGGGCAGCGGCGTGGCGCGCAGCCGGCTGGCCAGGCGCAGCGTGTCCGACCACGCGCCGGGCGATCCGGCGTGCAGCCAGCCCAGCCGGC
>JAJTXO010000348.1 GCA_021463315.1 Caldilineales bacterium
GGGCTGGCTCGGTCGGAGACCGGCCAGAGCGTGGCGCGGGCGCTTGGGCTGGCTCGGTCGGAGACCGGCCAGAGCGCGGTTATATTGACAAATTCTTGCAGTTTCGAGGAGACAAACAACATGGATCTGGAATATCCTTTGGGGCCGGTGGAGTATCTGACCTTCTACTTCGAGGGCAATCAATTTCGCGGCGAGATCATCCCCGCGCTGAACGAGCTGACCGACAGCGGCCTGATCCGCGTCATCGATCTGGCCGTGGTCAGCAAGGACGGCAACGGCAACGTCACCATCTTCGAGGCCAACGAGCTGAGCGAGGATGTGGCCGCGGCGCTGGACGCTCTGGACTACGAGATGGCCGGCATGTTGTCCGAGGAAGACCTGATGGTGCTGGCCGAGGAGTTGCCTGCTAACGCCACCGCGGCCGCCCTGTTGGTGGACAACGTCTGGGCAGCCAATTTCACCAACGCCATCCGCCGCGCCAACGGCGTGCTGGTGGGCAGCGTGCGCATCCCGCACCCTGTGGTGCAGGCTACCCGGCAGTCGCTGTTAGACGCCGCCGGCCTTAGCTGAGCAACCTCGCTGAACCAATTGGCCGGACGCCGCGTGTAAAAGCAGCGTGCATGGACTCAGTGATGACTCCCCTGAAAGAAGTCGATCTGCGAGGCGTCTTTGCGTAGCATCCCGGACGTAGCCTGAAGGAGTGCAACGACTGGAGGGCGGACGCCGGGTATAGCCGGGCGAGGACGCCCTCTGGATCGTTTTTTCAGGGAACACAGGTATCATCTCAATAGATTGAGGAAAACTTCCGAAGTCTTATGGACTGTGAGCTCGTTTTGAACAAACCTGCGCAGACTTCGGAAGTCTCGACCCCGGTTTTTTGAGATGGTACAACACAGTGATTGAAAGGAATATCGATATCATGCGGAATTCGAGACGAAATCGACCCAGCTTAGTCGGCACCGCGGCCCGCACGGCCGTCGTCGTTGGCACTGCCACCGCCGTCTCCGGCGCCGTGGCCGGCTCGCAACAGCAGAAGGCCGCGGCCAAGCAGGCCCAGGCCGCAGGAGCCCAGCAGCAAGCGCTGGCTGAGCAGCAGGCGGCGCTGGCCCAGCAGCAGGCCGCGCTGGAGGCCGCGCAGACCGCCGCCGCACCCGCCGCTGGCCTGAGCGACGAGACCATCGCCCAGCTCAAGCAGATCGGCGAGCTCTACCAGGCTGGCATTCTGAGCGACGAGGAATTCGCCGCGACCAAGGCCAGACTGCTGGGACTGTAGCCAGATTCAGTACTTCACGATTGTTGTCTCACGCAAAGGCGCAAAGACCGCAAAGGGCAGAAACTCTTGGCATTCTTGGCGGCTTTGTGTGAGAATCATGAACTGCTGAGATTTGCTAACCGGCCGCCGGTTGGCACACAGTTCATATCCACATCGCAGCCGAGTGAGCCAACTGGCCGCGGGTTGGTCCACTGATCGTACTCACTGAAAGGAAACCCATTGATGAAAACTCTCGTCAAACTCAACATTCTTCTGATCCTGGTGCTCGTGCTGGCGGCCTGCGCGCCGGCCGGCGCCCCCACCGACACACCGACCGACGTGCCCGCGGTCGAGCCCGCGGCCACCGAGGCTGTCGTGGCCGAAGAAGCCACCGCGGCCCCCGCGGAGGTCGCTCCCCAGCCAGCCGTCGCGGCTGGGCTGGATCTGGCCGGCACCCACTGGGTGCTGACCTCGCTGAACGGAGGCCCGGCGCTGGATGGCGCCCCCGTCACCCTGCAGTTCGGCGCCGACGGCTCCGCCACCGGCTCCGATGGCTGCAACCGCTACGTCTTCGGTTTCAGCCAGGACGGCGCCAACCTGACCTTCTCCCCGGCTGGAGCCTCGACCATGATGTTCTGCCCGGAGCCTGAGGGGGTCATGGAACAGGCGGCGGCCTACGCGGCTGCGCTGACCGCCACCACCAACTTCTCCGGCAATCAGAGCCAACTGGCTCTGCTGGCTGGCAACCAGATCATCGCCACCTTCGCAGCCGACGTGCAGGACCTGGCCGGCAGCGAGTGGGATGTGGTGCAGTACAACAACGGCCGGATGGCTGTGGTCAGCGTGCTGAACGGCACCGAGCTCACCGCGCTCTTCGGCGACAACGGCGAGCTGAGCGGCAGCGCCGGCTGCAACCAGTACATCGGCAGCTACACCATCGACGGCAACACCATCCAGATCGGCCAGTTGGGCAGCACCATGCGCCTCTGCCCCGAGCCGCAGGGGATCATGGAGCAGGAGCAGGCCTTTATGGCGGCCCTGCAGAGCGCAGCGACCTTCAGCATCGAAGGCGACATGCTGCAGATGCGCACGGCTGACGACGCTCTCGCGGTGGTGATGACCCGCCGCGTGGAGATCGACCTGCCCGCACCCCCGCCTGAGCCAGCCGTTCCCACCGGCACCGTCGTCGGCACCACCGCGCTGAACGTCCGCAGCGGCCCCGGCACCAACTTCCCCGTGATCGGCGTCGCCCGCGCCGGCGATCAGGGCCAACTGGTCGGCCGCAGCGCCAATGGCCGCTGGTGGGCGGTTGCGCTGCCCTCCGCGCCCGGCGGCATCGGCTGGGTGTCGGCTGACTTCGTGCTGCCCACCAACGCCGAGAGCGTGCCGGTGATCGCCTCGCCGCCCACCCCGGTGCCCACGGCCACCCCGTTGCCGCGGCCCACGGCCACGCCCGCGCCGGTTCAGCCCACCGCCACCCCGTCGGCCGACATCAACTTCACGGTCGATCGCTCCACCATCAACCAGGGCGAATGCACTACCCTGGCCTGGTCGGTGCAGAACGTGCAGGCTGTGTGGGTCTATCCGCTGGGCGCGAACTACAGCGCCTTCCCGCGCACCGGCCAGGGCTCGGAGGTTGTCTGCCCGGCCACCACCACCACCTATGAGATGCGCGTCCGCATGCGCGATGGCAGCACGCAGTTCCGCCAGGTGACGATCAACGTCAACGTGCCGCCCCCGCCCGTGGTGACCAATCCGCTGGCCAACACGCGCTGGAATGTTGTCAACTACAACAATGGCGCGGCCATCGTCACCCTGCTGCCCAACACCGCGATCAGCGTCAACTTCGGCGCCGATGGCCAGGTGTCCGGCAACGCCAGTTGCAACACCTTCTCGGCCAGCTACAGCGTCAACGGCAGCGCGATCTCCATCGGCCAGCCCAGCAGCACCCAGCAGTTCTGCCCTGAGCCGGAGGGGGTGATGAACCAGGAAGCCAGCTTCCTGGCCAACCTTTCCGCCGCGGCCAACTTCAGCATCAACGGCGGCCAACTGCAGATCACGTCGGCGGCTGGCCAGATCGTCCTGGTGGCAACCAGCGCACCCTAAACGCGCCCCTTGCCTGCTTCCTTCCGCCCGCCGGTTCGCAGTTTCACTGCGGGCCGGCGGGCGTGTTTCAATCGGGGCCGCCAGCCACGCCCGCTATGACCAGCAACAAGACCACGCTCCGCCGCGCGTCGCGCCGGCCGCCCCCTCCTTCGGAAGGGTGGCTGGAGCAGTTGGTGGCGCGCTTCATGGCGCCCATCGACGCCCTGACCGCGGCCATCTACAGCATCCTGATCGTGCTGAGCTTCACCCTGGCCTTCAGCGTCATCAAGCGCTGGCCGGGCTACAATCAGCCGATCCCCGAGGACTTCAGCATCGAGCTCTTCTATGCCGTGCTGGGCGCGGCCGTGGCCTGGGCGCTGATCGATGGGCTGATGCTGGCCTTGCTGTCGATGCTGGAGCGCAGCGAGAAGCACCGCTTCCTGCAGGCGCTGCAAGCGGCCGACAGCGACGAGGAGGCCGTGGAGGTGATGGCCGACGAGTTCGACTTCGTGCTGGAGCCTGTGGCCGGCGAGGAGAGGCGCCAGCAGCTCTATGCCGACATGCTGGAGCACCTGCGGGACAGCCAGCCCCAGCCGGTCGGCTTCCAGCGCGAGGACTTCGTAGAGGCGCTGGGCACGGCGCTGGTGGCCATGTCCGCGGCCGCGCCGTCGATCGTGCCGCTCTGGCTGCTGCGCGACGATCCCTTGGCAGCCCTGCGCGGGGCCAACATCGTTTCGTTCGTCATGCTCTTCATCCTGGGCTATCGTTGGGGCGTCTACACCGGCGCCAACCGCTGGAAGATCGGCCTGCTGCTGCCCGCTTTCGGCCTGGTCTTGCTGGCCATCGCCATTCCGCTGGGCGGATGAAACAAAACAAACGTGTCATCTCAAAAAACCAGGGTCGAGACTTCCGAAGTCTGCGCAGGTTTGTTCAAACCGGGCTCACAGTCCATAAGACTTCGGAAGTCTTCCCCCTCTATTGAGATGAAACAAAACAAACAAACTTGGAGAGATTGACCGTGATCAAGCTGATTTCACGAGCCTTGTTGCCGATCTGCGCCTTGTTGCTGGCCGCGGCCTGCGTTGCGCCGCCGCTGGTTACGACTCCCGCGCCGCCGCAGTTGCCAGCCCAAACCGAGGCCCCTGCGGCGCAGCCCGCAGCCGTCGAGTACAACCTGGGCGATGCCACCATCCTGCAGGCGCGCTTCCCCGAGGAGAGCCGCTTCCGCCAGATGCCGGTTCGGCTGAACGGCCTGATCGCCGCGCCCAGCCAGGGCGATGGCCCCTTTCCCGTGGTGGTGATCCTCCACGGCACGCATCCCGGCTGTCCGCTGGACGAGATGGGGGTGGACCGCTGGCCGTGCGACCCGGAGGTGGAGCAGCGCAACTACAGCGGCTTCGCCTACCTGGCCAGCGCGCTGGCTGAGCAAGGGTACGTGGTTCTGGCCCCCAACTTCAACGCCGAACACACCTTCGGCTTCGGCGAGCCTGTGGCCGGCGAGCGGCTGGCGCAGGTGCTGGATGGGCACCTGCAGGCGCTGGCCGCGGCCACGGCTGGCGACGCCAACGGCTTCGGCGTCGAGCTGGCCGGCCGCGCCGATCTGAGCCGGCTGGCCTTCCTGGGGCACTCGCGCGGCGGCGAGGCGGCCGTCGCTCTGGCCAATAGCCCGGAGCTGCAGGCCGCCGGCCGCGGCTATGGCCCCGCGGCCGGGGTGCTGCTGATGGCCGGCGCGGTGAC
>JAJTXO010000349.1 GCA_021463315.1 Caldilineales bacterium
GCGGCTTCGAGCTTCGGCGATCGTTGCCTGGTTGAAACATCTCCGCCCATCGAAGCCAGCACGGTGTTCTGCAACGAACAAAGCAACGGATCGGACGTTGGGTACTGCGCGCTCCAGGCGTTGTACTATGGCATCATTGATACATTTCCGAATGGCGCCGGCAACAAACATGTTCGTCGTTTGAATGTTCAGAGCTCAACCTCACTGACTTTCGAGGTGGAGTCTTTCGATCGCCGGTTCGATAACGTTCCGTCCGGCGACCCACATTTCTGGTTCTGCTACCGCAGCACGCCTGCCAATTGGTCTGGTCAGTGCTATCTCCATGCGGTTCCTGACAACGGTCTTGTCACCAATCACACTAATACGCCCAAGATTCGTTACAATTTCCATTTCCAGTGGTTGACACCAACACTCGCTATGGGGTTTGGGTGCGCGGTTGTGGCGCGGCTGGGAATCCGCTCAATGCAGTTCAGATCGGGTTGCGCAATCAGCCCCTGTTTACGGCTGGAGGATGGCGAAATTGCTCGCAAGGCTGGGAAACCCGGAAGCTGGGTACGGTGACAGTCAGTTGGAACAGCAGTGATCCTGACGGCGCTTACCGTGAGTTCAACGTTTGGATGTATGACGACGGTGTGAAAATTGATCAGGTGCAATTGATCAAGGAGTGAAGCTGCGTGTAGTTTGCAGTCGTCAGACAGAAGTCGTTGACGTATCGACATCTCGGATCGTTTCACGTCAGGGCACGGCCAAAAATGCGGCCGTGCCCTGACGATCTTTTCCGCAGAACCCCGTCATCCTGCCTGCTCAGTCTGCCAGCAATTCCCAGGTCGTGACCTGGGCGTCGATGTAGTCCTCGCCCAACGCCTTGGCCACGGAGATGCGGTGGTGGCCGTCGCGCACGGCGTAGGCGTCGCCGACCTTGATCAGCTCCACCGTTGGCGGAGCATGGTGCGGACCCGCCGCAGCGGGACTTTGACGCTGAGCACGTTTCCGGGTAAGATATTGGCGCATGAC
Organism: Caldilineales bacterium; assembly: GCA_021463315.1. Taxonomy (GTDB): domain Bacteria; phylum Chloroflexota; class Anaerolineae; order JAAEKA01; family JAAEKA01; genus JAAEKA01. The sequence goes on from JAJTXO010000349.1 coordinate 1,015, forward strand.
TGAATTCGTTGCAGGACCCAACTCGTAGGAGCAAGGAACATGTTGACGGCTGTGCAAGGTGTATATCGTCGTGGCAGAGTTGAGTTGGTCAAAGCCCCAAACAATCTTCGCGAGGACACGCCGGTACTCGTGACGTTTCTTGAGTCTGGCGTCATCGACTTGCGAGAGCAGGGTATCGACGAGACGCAAGCGGCCGATCTACGCGCACGTTTAACAACCTTCGCCGAGGATTGGTCAAGCCCAGAAATGGACGTCTATGACAACTACGACGAACTGAAACCGCTTGGCTCGGGTAGCGGGCCGCAGACGCCAACGCCCCACGGGGCGGCGTCCTGCGGCCACGCTGCACACGCGCGCACCCCGGGCCACCTGCTGCCGCGGGCGACTGTCTCGCCTGCGCCTGCTGCCTGAGCTGAAGCCAGGCAGCTCCCAGTGATTGTTGCTGGCCGGCCCCCGGGCCGGCTTTTGAGTCTTCCAGAGGTATACCCATGTCCGAAAACCGTCCCCCCACCTTCCAAGAGATCATCATGCGCCTGGAGCGCTATTGGGCCGAGCGCGGCTGCATCATCTGGCAGCCCTACAGCGAGAAGGTCGGCGCCGGCACCATGAACCCGGCCACCGTGCTGCGCGTGCTGGGGCCGGAGCCGTGGAACGTGGCCTACGCCGAGCCCTCTTTCCGCGCCGACGACGGCCGCTACGGCGAGAACCCCAACCGCATGCAGATGCACACCCAGTACCAGGTCATCCTCAAGCCTGACCCCGGCAACCCGCAGGAGCTCTACCTGGGCAGCCTGGACGCGATCGGCATCGACCGCCGCCAGCACGACATCCGCTTCGTCGAGGACAACTGGGCCAGCCCCGCGCTGGGCGCCTGGGGCCTGGGCTGGGAGGTCTGGCTGGACGGCATGGAGATCACCCAGTTCACCTATTTCCAGCAGGCCGGCGGCATGACCCTGGAGCCGATCAGCGTCGAGCTGACCTACGGCCTGGAGCGCATCGCCATGTTCCTGCAAGGGGTGCGCGAGGTCTGGCAGATCACCTGGGACGGCCAGCGCAGCTACGGCGACATCTACCTGCAGCAGGAGATCGAATACTGCAAATACAACTTCGAGCTGGCCGACGTGGAGCGTCTCAAGCAGATGTACAACCTGTACGAGGCCGAGGGCAAGAGCGCCATCGCCGCTGGCTTGGTGATCCCCGCCCACGACTACATCCTGCGCTGCTCGCAGACCTTCAACCTGCTGGACGCGCGCGGTGCGATCGGCGTCACCGAGCGCGCCAGCTATTTTGGCCGCATGCGCGATCTGGCGCGGCTGGTCAGCGACCTGTATGCGGAGCAGCGGATGCGCATGGAGTACCCGTTCCTGAACGAGGAACGAGGAACGATGAACGATGAGCGGAGCGCGGAGAAGGATCTGGGAGCTGAGATAGCGGCCACCACTGGGGAAGCAGATCTGCTGCTGGAGATCGGATGTGAGGAGCTGCCGGTGGACGACGTGGTGGCGGGGATCGAGCAACTGCGTGTCGCTGCGCCCAAGCTGCTGGCCGAGGCGCGGCTGGCCCACGGCGCGGTGCGGGTGACGGGCACGCCGCGGCGGCTGGTGATCACCGTGGAGAAGCTGGCCGGCCGGCAGGCCGACGAGGAGCGGGTCTTCCGCGGGCCGCCGGCCAACCGCGCCCAGGACGCCGAGGGCCAGTGGACCCAGGCCGCGATCGGTTTTGCGCGTAGCCGCGGGGTCGCGGTGGAGAGTCTGGATCTGCGCGAGGCCGATGGGGGCCGCTACGTTTTCGCCGTGCAGCAGGTGGCCGGCAAGGCGGCCGCCGAGATCCTGCCCGCGCTGCTGGTCAAGCTGATCGCCGGCCTGCGCTTCGAGAAGACCATGCGCTGGGCCTCCGACGGCGTCGCCTTCAGCCGGCCCATTCGCTGGTTCGTGGCCCTCTTCGGCCAGCAGGTGGTGCCCTTCAGCTACGCGAACGCGCATAGTGGGCGGATCAGCCGCGGCCTGCGCGTGCAGAACTCGCCGGAGATCGCCATCGCCAGCGCGTCCGATTACTTCGATGCCATGGCCCGCCACGGCATCGTGGTCGACCGGGCGCAGCGCCAGCAGATGATTCGCGAGCAGATCGCCGCGGCCGCGGCCAGCGTCGGCGGTGTCGTGCCCGACGAGCCAGCCCTGCTGGACGAGGTGACCGACCTGGTGGAGCAGCCGGCCGCGATCCTGGGCAGCTTCGAGGAGCGCTATCTCGACCTGCCGGCCGACGTTCTGACCAAGGTCATGCAGAAGCATCAGCGCTATTTTCCGGTGGTTGGTGCATCGGTAGATTGGGAAACTGGTAAATTGGTGCGAGGTGAGACTTCCACGCACGCCGACGACTCCACCAATCTACCAATTTACCAATCTACCAACCTCCTCCCCTACTTCATCACCGTGGCCAACGGCCAGCCCAGCGATCCGGCGGTGGTGCGGGCCGGCAACGAGGGGGTGATCCGGGCGCGCTACGCCGACGCGGCCTTCTTCGTGGAGCACGACCGGCGGCAGCCGCTGGCCGACTTCACGCCGCGGCTGGCCACCCTGACCTTCCAGGAGCAGCTCGGCTCCATGCTGGACAAGGTGCGCCGGCTGGAGCAGTTGACCCCCTGGGTGGCGGCGCGGCTGGGGCTGTCGGCCGACGAGACCGCGACCGCCCTGCGTGCGGCCGGGCTGTGTAAGTCGGACCTGGCCACGTCGATGGTGGTGGAGATGACCTCGCTGCAGGGGATCATCGGCCGCGAGTATGCGCTGAGCAGCGGCGAGACGCCGGCGGTGGCGCAGGCGATCTTCGAGCACTACCTGCCGCGCGCCAGCGGCGACAAGCGCCCCGCGTCGCTGCCTGGCCTGGCGCTGGGGCTGGCCAACCGGCTGGACAGCATCGCCGGCCTCTTTGCGGTGGGGCTGGAGCCCAGCGGCTCGGCCGATCCCTTCGGGCTGCGCCGCGACGCGCTGGGGATCGTGCAAAACCTGGCCGAGGCCGGGCTGAGCTTCTCGGTGCGCGACGGCGTGGCTGAGGCGGCGCGGCTGCTGCCCACGGTGGCTCGGTCGGAGACCGGCCAGAGCAGTGTGGCTCGGTCGGAGACCGGCCAGAGCGACAGGCAGCAGGCGCTGGACAAGGCGGTGGCCTTTATCGCCGGCCGGCTGGAGAACTGGCTGCGCGACGCCGGCTATCCCTACGATGTGGTGCAGGCTGTGCTGGCCGAGCGGGGCGACGATCCGGCCGCCGCGCGGCGGACTGTGGCCAGCCTGGCCGAGGCGGTGGCGCAGCCCGATTGGCCGGCCGTGCTGACGGCCTACGCCCGCTGCAAGCGGATCGTGCGCAAGCTGGACGAGCAGATCGCCGCCGATACCGGGCGCATGGTGTACTTCTGGGTCGACCGCGACCTGACCTTCGTGTTCCAGTCGCTGGGCGCGTTCTTCCTGGACAGCGGACTTGAGGCCGCGCGCATGAAGGCGATCGCCGAGGGCGTCAGCGAAGACCGCCTGGAGGCGCGCGCCAAGGAGCTGTACCTCGACGAGTCGTTCGTCTCCGACGACAAGCTCGAGTCCAGGCGCAACTACCAGGCCGCGCTCAGCTATACCGAAAGCTTCGTGCGCAAGCACAAGCAGTTCGAGAAGCTGCGCCGCGACAAGGCCGACCAGGCCGAGCTGGGCGACGAGAACACCAACCCCTTCATGGTCGACCTGGTGAAACGCTACCGCAACACGATGGACGAGCTGATCGAGAAAGAGCGCACCATGCGCGCCCAGATGATCCTGGAGGCGGCCGCGCTCTGCATCGAACCGCTGTTCCAGGTCAGCGACATCCGCAAGGCGAACAATTGGGCCAACGAACTCAAGTCTCTGAACCCCGTCGACCCCATGCACCACTTCGTGCGCGCGACCGCCTACTTCCAGGACGCGGATTACGAAACCGCGCTCACCGAATACAAGGCCTTCATGACCGGCAGCTCGATCAGCGAGCACGCCAACCGGCGTTCGCTGGCGCGCCAGCGCATCGCGCAGTGCGAGGTGGAGTTGAACCGCG
>JAJTXO010000035.1 GCA_021463315.1 Caldilineales bacterium
CAGGCCAGTTCTTGATACCAGTCTTCTTGGGTGTCGTTTGGGGATCCATCCTGTCCATCGGTTGTTTTCAGTTTGGTAAGCTACTCAGGCGAAATGGCCATCCCCCACCCACCGCCGCTGATCATCACGAGGTAGAACAGGGAACGAAACATCGATCGGGCCGGCCCCGATCACAGCGCCATTGTACCTGGACTCGGCGTCAACGGCAAGCGCTGGTGCGGCGCGGCAACTCAGCCAGACTATGCTGCCGCCACGCCTTGTGACAGAATTGGCGTCCCCACGCTGCCGCTCATCCTGCCGCGCCGGCAGACCGATCCTTCCCTTCCGCCGCCGACGCCTTCTTCCTCTTGAGGGTCCCACGGCGCTGGCTACGGCCTCCGGGCGCGCGTTTTCTGGCCGATTGCACGATTTGCGAAACGGGCTATAATCGGCGCATCGTTGCGGTGTTTTGCCCCCCGACAACACCTTCGGGCTCCCGTCCCTGGCTTTCCCAGCAGCCACGCCAGGCAGAGGTGATCGCATGTCACGTCTCGCAGATCGCCTGAGCGCCGCCCGCCGGCGCCGTTTCATTGGCCGTGCCGCCGAGCAGGCTCTCTTCGAGTCTGCTATCCGCGCCGACGAGCTGCCCTTCTACGTCCTGCACGTCTACGGCCCCGGCGGCGTGGGCAAGACCAGCCTCCTCAGCCAGTATGCGCGCCAGGCCGCCGAGGCCGGCGCCACCGTGCTGACCCTCGACGCCCGCAACCTGGAGCCGACGCCCGGCGCCTTCCTGGCCAGCCTCTGTCAGGCGCTGGGCCTTGACCTGGCGCAGTCGCCGGCCGAGGCGCTGGCCCAGCGTCCCGGCCGCACCGTCCTGCTGGTGGATACCTACGAGCTGCTGGCGCCGCTGGACGGCTGGCTGCGCGACCTCTTCCTGCCCCAGTTGCCCGAGCAGGTGCTGACTGTTCTGGCCAGCCGCCATGCGCCGGCGCCAGCCTGGCGCGCCGATCCCGGCTGGCAGCCGCTGCTGCGCACGGTGACGCTGCGCAACCTGGCGCCGGAGGAGGGCCGCGACTACTTGCTTCAGCGTCAGGTGCCGGTGGAGGATCTGCCCGCTGTGCTGGAGTTCACCCACAGCTACCCCCTCGCGCTTTCGCTGGTGGCCGATCTGTACGATCAGCGCCCGGGCTTTCACTTCCAGCCGCTGGAGGCGCATGACGTGGTGAAGCTGTTGTTGGAGCAGTTCTTGCAGCGCGCGCCGGGGCCGGCCCATCGCGCGGCGCTGGAGGTTTGCGCGTTGGTGCGTGTCGTCACCGAGGATCTCCTGGCCGAGCTGCTGATGCTGACCGACGCCCACGAGCTGTTCGAGTGGCTGCGCGGCCTCTCTTTCATCCAGGCTCGGCCGGGGGGACTGTTCCCGCACGACATCGCGCGCGATGCGCTGGCCGTGGACCTGCGTTGGCGCAATCCTGGCTGGTACGCCGAGCTGCATCGCCGGGCGCGCGTTCACTACACCCGACGCCTGCAAGCCACCCAAGGTTCTGAACAGCAGTTGGCGCTGTTCGATTTCGTCTATCTCCACCGCGCCAATCCGGCCGTGCGCCCCTTCTTCGAATGGCAGGCCAGCGGGCGCACCTCGCCCGACCGGCTGCACGCCAGCGATCTGGAGCGACTGATCGAGATGACAGCGCGCCATGAAGGGGATGAGGCGGCCCAGTGGGCGCGCTTCTGGCTGGCGCGCCAGCCGGAGAATGTCGTCGTGTTCCGCGATGACGCGGGCCAGCCAGCCGGTTGGCTGCTGTTGCTGGCTGTGGAGCGCGCGGCTGGCCCCGATCTGGCGGCCGATCCGGCCACGGCGAAAGTGTGGGCCTTTTTGCAGCGTCAGGCCCCGTTGCAACCTGGCGAGAGCGTGACCTGCTTCCGTTTCTGGCTGGCCGCGGACACCCATCAGGCGGTCTCGCCGATCCAGAGCGTGATCTTCATCACCATGGTGCGCCACTACTTCACCCCCGGTCTGGCCTACACGCTCTATGTCTGCGCCGATCCTGACTTCTGGCTGCCCATCTTCTCCTATGCCGATCTGGCCCGGCAGCCTGAGCTGGATTTTGTCGTCGGCGGGCGGTCATTTGGCGTCTACAGCCACGATTGGCGCGCGATGCCGCCGCTGGCCTGGCTGGAGCTGATGGGCCAGCGGGAGATCGCTTTGACGCCCGAGGCGATCAAGCCGCCCGCGCCCGCGCCGCGCCCGGTGGCGCTGAGCCAGGAGGAGTTCATGCGACAGGTGGAAAGCGCGCTGCGCGACTATACGCGTCCCGACGTGCTGCGCGGCAGCCCGCTGTTGCGCTCGCGCATGGTGCTGGAGGCCGCGGAAGGCGAGGCTGGCGACAGTGGCCGCGTGGCAACGCTGCGCAGGCTGCTCAGGGAGGCCCTCGAGCAGATGCGCGCCGCGCCCAAGGAGAACAAGTTCTATCGGGCCGTCTATCACACCTATGTGCAGCCGGCCGCGACGCAGGAGCAGGCGGCCGAGCTGCTGGATGTGCCCTTCAGCACCTATCGTCGCCATCTCAAGACGGGCATGACGCGCACCGCGGAGATCCTGTGGCAGAGCGAGTTGAGCGCCTCGCAGATGGGTCTGTTCAAAGCGGATTGAGCCTGCGCAGGACGATTGCCAAATCGTCCGTAGCAATGAGCAGGAAATGAACAGAGTCTGGGCTGGACAATTGACACCCAGACCAGGTAGAGTAGAGAAGTGCAGCCAGAAAACCGCGCACACGCAAGGAGTACGAGATGACACCAGCCAAGCAGTTCGTCATTGATTTGGTGACGGCCTGGAACTCCCACGACCTGGAGCGGGTCGCCAGCCACTACGCCCTGGACTGTTACGTGCTCGATGTGGCTATCGCCCAGCCCCTGGTAGGCCGCGAGGCCGTCCGGATGATGTTCGCCGCCTATTTTCAGGCCTTCCCCGATCTGCATCTCACGCCCGACGATATCATCGTCGACGGCGACCGGGTGGCGCTGTTTTGGGTTGCCCGCGGCGCCCATCAGGGATCGATCATGCAGATCCCCCCCTCTGGCCGCGCCATCCAGGCTCAGGGGGTGAATCGGTTGGTGCTGCGCGACGGGCTGGTGTGCGAAACGACGACCATTTGGGACGTGGCCGGCATGCTGCGCGGCATCGGCCTGTTGCCGGACCTCTAAGCGGCTGTTTGAGATGGGTTGATGAGCGTAGGTCGAGTAGCGGGTTGAGGGAGCGCGTATGGTGGATCAACCCACCAGCGACGCCAGAGCCAGCCATTCACCCGGTTGGCCCTCCAGCTTGACGCCGGGGAGGAGGACCCCAGCGCCAGTCAGCGCGGCGATCGCGGCCGCGCTCTCCCCTTTCGTCCAGCCAAAGAGCGACGTCACTGCTTTCTCTGAGGCCGCGCCCACCGCTTGCAGGTAGAGCTCCACCAACCGACGCCGCGCCGCGGCCTGGCGGATCTGCCGCGCCTGTTCGGGCAGCTCAGGGTAGAAGCGATGCACCAAATCGTAGATGAAGGCGTACTTCCACGCGCCAGCCTGGGCCACACCTGTCGGCAGGATCTTGAAATCGCCCTGCAGCAGCTCTAGCGCTCGATTGAAGCGGGACTCGCTCTCCTTGCTGCTCAGCCGCGCCAGCTTGCGCAGGCTGATCGAATCGAGCGGCCCCTCGCTCAACAGCGTCTCGTAGACCGCCTTGGCCTCGAAGGTCAGGCGCCCCTCCTGATATTGCAGCAGATAGTCCTGCTCCGGCTCGCCGTAGTTCTCTGAAAGCGCATAGAAAGAGGGGACGACATCCAGGGCGATGAAGGTGGCCTTGCGGCGCAACACCTTGGCATAGTACCAGCGTCGCGCGCCCAGCATCTCATCCTTCCAGCCCCAGGTGACGTGGCCGGGATCGTCGTGTTCGTCGGGCACCGGCCGATCGCCGGCCACCGCGGCCCACAGGCTGGGCAAGGTGACGCCCTTGACCGGCCAGAAATGCACGAAGCCGCGGCGATCGACGAAGTCCACGGCCTGGTCACGCGTGGTCACTTTCAGGTCAGGATGCAGGCGATAGGTTTCGGCGCGGTAGGCCGCCAGGCGGTCGGGCGATAGCGTCAGCATGGCGGCCATTGTAGCCGCAAGGCGCGAAGGCGGCAAGCTTGCCGCACAGGTTACGTCATTCGCGTCGATTGTGTTACAATAGCGCCCTCGTGACGTCGCTGACTGGCGATGTGAACACCCTTCCCCGCACCATGCACCTGGTCGCCGATCTACACATCCATTCCCATTTCTCCCGTGCCACCAGCAAGGACCTGACCTTCGAGCAGTTGGCCCGCTGGGCGCAGCTCAAGGGGGTTCACGTGGTGGGCGCCGGAGATATCGCGCATCCCGGCTGGCTGGCCGAGATGCGCGCCAAGCTGGAGCCGGCCGAGCCGGGGCTGTACCGCCTCAAGGAGGAGCTGGCGGCCGCGGTGCAGGCACAGACGCCGCCCCCCTGCCGCGCGCCGGTGCGCTTCCTGCTGGCCGGCGAGATCAGCAACATCTACAAGAAGGCCGGCGCGACGCGCAAGGTGCATCATCTGGTCTTTGCGCCCGACCTGGACGCGGTGGAACGCCTGCAAGCGCGCCTGGAGCGCATCGGCAACATCCGTTCCGATGGCCGGCCGATCCTGGGCCTGCCCTCGCGCGATCTGCTGGAGATCACCCTGGAGACGGGCCCGCGCTGCCACCTGATCCCCGCGCACATCTGGACCCCCTGGTTCGGCCTGCTGGGCTCCATGTCGGGCTACGACACCGTGGAGCAGTGCTTCGAGGAGCTGACGCCGCACATCTTCGCGGTGGAAACGGGCCTCTCCTCCGACCCACCCATGAACTGGCGCGTGGCCAACATCGACCGCTACACGCTGGTCTCCAACTCTGACGCGCACTCGCCGCAGAAGTTGGCCCGCGAGGCCACGCTGTTCGACTGCGAGCTGGCCTACGATGCGCTTTTCGACGCGCTGCGCAGCGGCGATCCGGCTCGATTCAAAGGCACCATTGAATTCTTCCCCGAGGAGGGCAAGTATCACCTGGACGGCCATCGCGCCTGCGGCCTCTGTTGGGAGCCGCCGGAGACGCTGGCCCACGGCGGGCGCTGTTCCGTCTGTGGCAAGCCGGTCACAGTGGGCGTCATGCATCGGGTCGAGCAGTTGGCCGATCGGCCCGCGGGCGGCCGGCCGGCGCGCGTCCATCCCTACCACAGCCTGGTGGCGCTGCCCGAGGTGCTGGCCCAGGTCTACGGCGTGGGCGCGGGGTCGAAGCGGGTGGCGGAGGAATACCACAAGCTGCTCAGCCAGTTGGGGGCCGAGCTGCGCATCCTGCTGGAGACGCCGCTGGAGGAGATCCGGCGCGCTGGCGGCGAACGGCTGGCCGAAGGCATCGATCGCATGCGTCGCGGCCAGGTGGATGCGCAGGGCGGCTACGACGGCAAGTACGGCGTGATCCGGCTGTTCGGCGGCCAGGCGTGGATGCCGTCGGCGCAGATGGGGCTGTTCGGCGAGGGGACAGAAAACACCACAGCGGACAAGAGAGCAGCCGATGCACACGACGCGGAGGCGACTGTTGTGGCCTATGACACCGCCGCGGCCGCACCAACGTCACCCAACGCGGGGGTTGTGTCATGGGAAAGCCCGGCCAGCCATAGCGCACCCTCCCGCGAACAGCTCCAGGCTTCACCTTCCACGCATCACCTGTCCCGTCTCCTGGACGGCCTCAACGCGGCGCAGGCCGCGGCCGTGCAGGTGATCGACGCACCCTTGCTGATCGTGGCTGGGCCGGGCACGGGCAAGACCAGGACGCTGACGGTGCGCATCGCCTGGCTGATCGAGGCGTTGGGCGTCGCGCCGGAGAACATGCTGGCCATCACCTTCACCAACAAGGCGGCTGGCGAGATGGCGGCGCGGCTGGCAGGGCTGTTGGGCCAGAGCGTGGCCGGCCGCGTGCTGATCAAGACCTTCCATGCCTTTGGCGCGTGGCTGTTGCACCAGCACGGCCAGCGGCTGGGCCTGGATCCGCAGTTTGCCATCCTCAGCGACGACGACCGGCCCACCCTGCTCCAGCAGGCGCGCTCCGACCTGAAACAAGCTGAGATCCATCAAGCCCTGGCCCTGATCTCCACGGCCAAGAACCTGCTGCTCACCCCGGACCTGCTCGAATCGAGCGCCGAGTTCCCGCAGTTGTCTCAGTTTCCCCAGCTTCTTCCCCTCTACCGCGCCTACGAGGCCGCGCTGCGTGCCAGCCAGGCCGTGGACTTCGACGACCTGATCGGGCTGCCCATTCAGATGTTGGAGGCTGACCCTGGCCTGTTGCGGGAGGTGCAGCAGCGTTTCCGTTGGATCTCGGTGGACGAATACCAGGACGTCAATCGGGCGCAATACCGGCTGCTGCGGCTGCTGGCCGGCGGCGCGGCGAATCTGTGTGTGATCGGCGACCCTGACCAGGCCATCTACGGCTTCCGCGGGGCCGACCGGCGCTATTTTCTCACCTTCCAGGAAGATTATCCCGCCGCGCGGAGGCTCAGTTTGAGCCAGAACTATCGCTCGACGCAGTTGATCCTGGACGCGGCCATGCAGGTGATCGGCCGCGCGGGCGGCGATCGCCCCTCGCTTCAGGCCCTCGAGGCCCTGGCCGGCTTCGCCGAACAGGTCAAGGTGGATCTCTACACCGCGCCGACGGACAAGGCCGAGGCCGAGCATGTGGTGCATCGAATCGAGCAGATGATGGGCGGAACCAGCTACTTTTCGCTGGATTCGGGCCGCGTCGAGGGCGCGGCCGAGGTCCCGGCGCGCAGCTTTGCCGACTTCGCCGTGCTCTATCGCCTGGGCGTGCAGAGCCGGCTGCTGGTCGAGGCCTTCGAGCGTTCCGGCATCCCCTATCAGACCGTGGGCCAGACGCCGCTGGCCGCGCACAAGGCGGTGCGCGAGGCGCTGGCCGGCCTGTGGCTGCTGCACAGCCCGCAGTCGCTGGCGCACCGCACCACGATGTTGGCCGCGCTGGGGCTGGAAAAGGCAGGGGAGTTGCCAGGCGCTGGGTCGAGCTGGGCCGAGCTTCTCCAGCCTGCCTTCGGCGCATCTGGCTTGACTGCGGCGCAGCGGCGCCGGCTGGAGCGGCTGGCAGCCTGGTGGCCGGATCTGACGCAGGCGCAGCAGACCGGCGCAGCCGTGGCGCGTCTGGTGGAACGCGTCCACCAGTTGCTGGGCCAGCAACGAATCGAGCCGCTGGGCGCGGCCGACGACGAGCGGCTGCGCCAGTTGGCCCGCCGCGCCGCGCCGTGGGGCACGGACCTGGCTGGCTTCCTGGAGGCCATGGCGCTGCAGAGCGAGGCCGACGCCTACGATCCGCGCGCCGACCGGGTGACGCTGATGACGCTGCACGCGGCCAAGGGGCTGGAGTTCCCCGTGGTCTTCATCGTCGGCTGCGAGGAGGGCCTGTTGCCCTACGAACGGGCCGATCGGCCCGTCGATGTGGACGAGGAGCGGCGGTTGTTCTACGTGGGCGTCACGCGCGCCCAGCGCCAGTTGGCCCTGCTCAGCGCCAGGACCCGCCTGCTCTTCGGCCAGCGTCTGGAGAACCCCCCGTCGCGCTTCGTGGGCGATATCGAGGCCGCGCTCATGGAAGTGCAGGCCATGCCGCGCCGCGCGGCCAGGCCGCAGCCAGCAGCCGAGCAGCTCAGCCTGTTCTAACCCACCGCAATTCACGCCGTAGGTCACGCCGCAGGTCACGCGGCAGGTCACGCGGCAGGTCACACCGTAGGTCACGCTACCAGCGTGACAGCCCCCCACGGGATGCGCTCGAAATGGTTGAGTCTCCCCGGCTCGTAGGACGATTTTCCAAATCGTCCTTCCGCTGGAGATGTCGAGAGGAGTGTCTATGTCTCAAGAAAAACGCCAGCGACCTGGCTGGCTGCGGCAGGGCGCGCTGTTGGCCCTGATTCTGCTGCTGTTGCTGCCCCTGCTGGCCGCGTGCGACGCCGGAAGCTCGGTGCAGGAGGTCGCCGGACAGGTGGGCGCCGCGATCGAGGCCGCCTCCACCCTGGAGGCGCAGGCCCGTGTCACCCCCACTCGCACGCCACGCCCGCGCGCCAGTCGCACCGCGACCCCCACCACGGTGCGCACCCGCCGGGCCACGCCGCGCGCCACCATGACCCCGACCCGGCGCGCGACCCGCACCGCGACCCCCACCGTCCGGCCCAGCTCGTCCGGCGTCAGCGGCCTGCCCACGGTTCGCTTCCAGGACCTGCCCAAGCAGGCCCGGGAGACCATCGCGCTGATCGAACAGGGGGGACCCTTCCCCTTCGAGCGCGATGGCGTGACCTTTCAAAATCGGGAACAGCTCTTGCCGCGCAAGCGCAGCGGCTACTATCGGGAATACACGGTGATCACGCCGGGCTCCCGGGACCGCGGCGCACGGCGCATCGTGGCCGGTGCGCAGGGGGAGCTGTACTACACCGACGACCACTACGAAAGCTTCAGAGAGGTGATCCGCTGATGGGCTCAGTTGCTGATTTGTTCACCGGAGAGGCCAAGCCGGGCCTGTATCGCCTGCGCTCCAGCGCCAGCGCCGAGAGCTTGCAGCGCCAGGCCGAGGAGCAGGGCTGGCAGTTCTTCCACATCGACGGCGCCAAGGTGCAGGACAAGCGCGCCTTCATCCGCGCGGTGGGCAAGGCGCTGGATTTCCCCGCCTACTCCGCGCAGAACTGGGACGCGTTCGAGGAATCGATCCGCGATCTGACCTGGGCGCCGGCCGAGGGCTACCTGGTGCTCTTCGACGAGCCCGATCAGTTTGCCGCGCGCGAGCCTGAGCAATGGGCCGTGGCGCGCGACATCCTCGACGACGCGATCCGCTTCCAGCGCCAGCAGGGCAAGCCTCTGGTGGTTTTGTTCCGCCGCGCGGGGCGATCCCTGCCCGATGTCCCCTGGCTGTGATCAGACATAGAACAAGATACGTGCCGTCCCCCCTCTTGCGGTCTTTGCAGCCAACTGCGGGCGCGGTTACATGGTTCGATTCACGGGCCTGACTGCGGCCGGGGGATCGGGCAGCCGGCCGGTGGCCTTGTCCTTGATCTTCTTGGCGACAAAGACGCGCACCGGCTGGCTGATCGTCTCGTTGCCGGCCCGATCGTAGGCCCTCACCTGAATCTGATGGGTTTCGGTGTAGGCGCCGTTGGCGCCCACCAGGAAGCCGAAACCGTTCTCGTAGACGGTGAAGCGGCGGCCAGTGGGCGCGCCGTCCGGGCCAGTCTCCGGCAGGCTGAACACAGCCGCCGGCACGGTCTGGGTGATGACGCTGCCATCGGGCTGCACCACCTGTTGCTCAACAGTCTGAGCCGCGCCTTGGCCCAGCAGTTTCAAGTCCCAGCGCAGGCTGTAGGGCGCCACTGTGCTGGAGCCGATCTTGCGCCCGTTCAGCAGGAAGTCCACCCGATCCATGGCCCAATCGTCCGTGGCGTTGGCCGTGATGCTGATCCACTCGTCGTCCTCCGTCACGAAACGCTGCCCTTCGGCCGGCGCTTCGATCCTGACGGTGGGCGCTTGGTTGTCGGCGGTCACCTGGATCACATTTTCCTTGGTGCTGCCATCGCCGCGTGTGACCACCACGCGCAGGCTGTAGAGGCCGTTGTAGGGGGTGGTGTCCCACAGTTCCAGCGGCCCTTCGCCCACCTGCTCCCCGTGGGTTGGGCCGATCTGCGCCCAGCCGGCGGGGTTGATCCCTTCGCCGAATTCCACGCGATAGTTGGCGAAGCCGTCCAGGCGTGCGTTGCCGCGGATCTCCACGGGCCCCTTGATGTAGGAGAAGGGCGCGGGCGAGATGATGCCAGCTTCGGCGTCCACCACGTTGACGCCGACGGTGGCGTCGTACTCGGTGGGAGGCTGGGCAATGCCCTGCTCGCGCACCCAATCGGCCGCCTCCGGCGGGTAGATCTGGTAGACGCGTCGCTCGCGCAGCTCGGCCGGCGTATAGACCGTTGCCAGCTTGCCGTTTTCGCGGTTGATCTCGAAGGCGCGCCACACGGTATCGAAGCGGGTCGGCTCGGTGCCTTCGATGAAGAGATCGCTGACCACCCGGCCGCAGTCAGGCGTCGGCAGCAGCCCTGACTCCCAACACACGGAGCGTTGGACGATCCCCGCGGGGCGCTCGAATTCCAGCACCGGCTCGCCGCGCTGGGTCAGCGCATAGTCCATGACCGCATGGAAGATCGGCGCTGCGCCGCGGCTGCCGGGCACCTCGTACATCTTCTCGTTGTCGGCGTTGCCCACCCAGACCCCTACGGCCAGTTGCGGCGCGTAGCCGATGGTCCAGCCATCGGTCCAGTCGTTGGTGGAGCCGGTCTTGGCCGCAATCGGGCGATCGGGCAGCTCCAGAAAGCGCGCCCAGTCGCCGTATGAGGCCTTGCGTGCGTTGTAGTCGGATTGGACATCCTGCAACAGATAGGTGTGCTGTTGGTCGACCACACGCTGGGTCTCTGCCTGCTCATAGCTGTAGACGATCTGGCCATCCTTGTCGCGCACCTGCAGGATGCTAACGGGGTCCAGGGTGCGATAGCCAGGCCGCTGACTGTTCTCAGCGACGGGCTGGCCGGCCATCACGCCGCCGTTGGCAAAGACGCTGTAGGCATAGACCATGTCGATCAGCCTGACATCGCCGCCGCCCAAGGTCAGGCTCAGGCCATAGTACTCCTCATCGAGGCTGTTGATGCCCAGCCTGTGCGCCAAATCGATCACATTCTTGACGCCCACCTGGTCCATGAGCCACACAGCCGGGATGTTGTAGGAGCGCTGCAAGGCATAGCGCGCCAGTTGCGGGCCGTGATACTTGCGATCGTAGTTCTCGGGGACGTAGGGCGGCTCCGGTGGGTTGGGGAACACCGTGCGCACATCCATGATGCGCGTGGCCGGGGTGAAGCCCTGCAGGAAGGATTCCAGATAGGTGAAGGGCTTGAAGCTGGAGCCAGGCTGATTCTCGGCCAACGCCATGTTGACCTCGCCGTCGATCTCCGCGTTGTTGTAGTCCACGCTGCCGACCAGGGCCAGGATCTCGCCGGTGGGTGGTCGGATCGCCACCACCGAGGCGTTGTGCGCGTTGTGATCGGCGCCCTCGATGTTGGGCTGCATGTCCAGATCTGCGAAGGCCGCGCAGGCGTCGGCCGGCGTGCCCTGCGGTGGAACGTACTGATCGGCTGGCGTGCCCTCCAGGCCAGCGATGCGCACGCGCGCGGCACACTCGGCGGCCTTCTGCAGGTCATAGTCCAGGGTGGTGTAGACCTGCAAGCCTTTGCGCCAGATGTAATACGGGTCGTCCACCGTGTTGAAGCGGCGCTGGAGCTCGTCCAGCACATACAGGGCGAAGTGGGGCGCGGACAGGTTCTCGAAGCGTTCGGTGGCCTTCTCGCGCAGGAAGAGCCAGCGGCTGCCGCCGTAGCCCTTGGCCTGGTCGGCCGTGGCCTGGTCGATCCAGCCATACTCGACCAGCGCGTCCAGCACGCGATCGCTGGCCGCCTGGTCGGTGGCCGCGTTGTCCCGGTCGAACTCGCTGATCAGCCCCTCCTCGTAGAGATCGCTCAGCACGTTGTCGTCGAAGAACTTCTTGGCCGCGTTGGCCTCGTCCTGGGTCAGATAGCCAGCCTCAGTGACCAGGGCGTCCAGCGCCTTTTGTTGGCGGCGGTAGGCGTCCTGGGGGTTGTCGATGGGGTTGAAGGCAGGGTATTGGGGGACGGTGGCCAGCAGGACGGCCTCGCCCGCGGTCAGCTCGCTGGCCGATTTGTCGAAGTAGACGCGTGAGGCGGCCTCGATGCCATAGGCAAAGTTGCCGTAGAAGTTATGATTCAGATACCACTCCAGGATCTGCTCCTTGGAGTAGCGGCGCGTGATCTCCAGGGCCATGATGACCTCTTTGATCTTGCGCGTGTAGCTGCGTTCGTAGCGTTCCTCGGGGTCGATGATGATGTTCTTGATCAACTGCTGGGTGATGGAGCTGCCGCCCTGCACCTGGCCGCCGCGCAAGTTGGAGACGAAGGCGCGGCCCAGACCCACCGGATTGACGCCGGGGTTCTCCCAGAAGCTGCGATCTTCCAGCCCCACCGTGGCGCTGATCACCCAGGAGGACATCTCGTCCAGCGGCAGGAAGGTGCGGTCGCCGCTGAAGGGGCGCGGGTCATAGCTCTCATAGAGCAGGTGCTGGCCGGTGCGGTCGTAGATGCGCACCGTCTCGAACTCCACCTGCTCGGTTTCGATGGCGCTGGCGTCGGGCAGATCGCGCGCGAAGAAGGTGTAGACGCCCGCGACCGCGCCCACAGCCGAGCCAACCATCAGCACGTTGACCGCGACGAAGGCGATCAGAATGGCGGCCAGCACCTGGGTCAGCCGCAACACCGGCCGCGGCCGATGCTTCCAACGCCGGTCACGACGACGGCGCTTGATGAGAATGTGTTCAGATTCGTAGTTCATAGTTTACCCAAACAAAACACGCCTCTTTTTGTCTGCACCTACAGGCAGACATAGCGATGGCGTGTCACGGTGTCTGACTTACCAGATGGTCTGAATATAACTTGCGGTGATACGGGCATCGTGACTGATCAGCGGGATACCCAGATACGCTGCCGTTGCCGCAATGACACGATCGGGCATATCAGGCACTTCAGCACGAGCGATGCCGCGAAGCGCGGATACGATTTGCCGATTCACTGGTATCTCAATCAGAGACGCGTTCGGCGCGTCCAGCAGCGACAAGATACCACTCAATGTGTCCGTCGGCACACGGCCTTTCTCTTCCAAATAGGCTGTCTCAATCAGTGAGATCGAAGAAAGGGCGATCTGTGTTTTTTGCCGACTGGCGGCATTGATGGCTTGCAAAGCAGTTGGCGAGAGACGCCTGTCACCATGCAGCAGCCAGATGATCGCGTGTGTGTCCAGAAGAACGGTTGCCATTATGAAAGTTCCTGATCCCAGCTCGACCACAACTTCTTGAGGTCAGCATCGATCTCTTCGGTGGATGCCACTTCACCGCCCAAATGTCGCAAGGCGCCAAAGAGCGGTGAGCAATAGTTCCGCAGCTTGGGAGGCGTTGAATCAACACGTGACTTCACCAGCGCTTCATAATCCTCGATGGGGAGAATCACTGCGATTGGCACTCCATAAACATCCAAAATGAACTGTTTGGTCAAGGTAGCGGTAGCCATGTTTGTCCTCGCACATTGTGCCTTCCGCGCTATCGTTACGCACAGGTCAGCTATTGTACCATCAGTACTTCTCGATAACCAACAAATGTGACAAACCGAACCAGCGCAGCGGCGTCTGCTCCAGCGCATAGGTCACACGACGCAGCCAACGGCCAAGTTCAGGCCGGCGCTGAACGACGTTGTCGTAGCCAGGATAGATGGCCGTGTGATAGACCACGCGCACCGGCAGTCCGGCGAAAAGCTGGCGCAGCCCCGCGCGGGTGTAGGCGCGCACGTGCGGCGCCAGCCGGTTGCGCAGCGAATTGGGCAGCCAGTTGATCAGCGGCGTGTTGCCGAAACGATAGACGCCGCGCCAGTAGTGGCCGTGGGTTTCAAAGGGATAGAGCCGGTTGGGGCAGAAGAGGATGGCCCGGCCGCCCGGCTGGAGCACCCGCACCATCTCGGCGGCATAGGCGCGGTCGTCCTGCACATGCTCGATCACCTCGTGGCTGAGCACCAGATCGAACCAGGCATCGGGGTAGGGCAGCGCCTCGCCGGCCGCCTGGCACAGGCCCGCGCCGGGTGCGTTGGCTGCTGCCTCGGCCACATGTTCATGCTCCACGTCCAGCCCCCAGACGCGCGCGCCTTGGGCTTGCAGGCTGCGCACGTACATGCCCACGCCGCAGCCATCCACCAACGCCCGCGCGCCGTCCAGCGGCGCCCATTGGCGAATCAGCCCCGTGCGGCGCTCCTGGCCGGCGCGCCAGACCAGCGACGGCACCCCGCGCAAGGCGGCCTGCTGGCTGTGTTGTCTTTCGTAGATCACCTGGTCGTTCAAAGGTCGGTTTCTCCTGCGCGGCGTGTGCCCAGCCAGCGATGGTAGAGCTGGTTCTCGATGCCCAGGCGGGCCAAGAGACGCCCCACCGTGCCATTGACGATATCATCGACGCTCTGCGGCCGGCTGTAGAAGGCCGGAACGGGCGGCATGATAGTCGCGCCAGCCTCGGCGGCCTGGGCCATCAGGCGAATGTGGCCCAGATGCAGCGGGCTCTCCCGCACCAGCAGCAGCAATGGCCGGCCTTCCTTGAGCTGCACATCGGCCGCGCGGCTGATCAGCTCGCTGGAATAGCAGTTGGCGATGGCGGAGAGGGTCTTGATGCTGCACGGCGCCACCACCATGCCCAACGTGGCGAAGCTGCCGCTGGCGATGGCCGCGCCGATATCGCGCGGGCGATAGACCACGTCGGCCAACGCCTCCACCTGGCGGGGGGTGTAGTCGGTCTCCTGGGCGATGGCGATGCCGGCCGCCTCGCTGATCACCAGGTGCGTCTCGATGGCCGGCGCGGCCGGCTGCTGGCCTGAGCCCGCCCCGGTTTGGTCGCGCGCGGCGCGCAGCACCTCCAGCAGGCGGATGCCATAGATCTGCCCGCTGGCGCCGGACAGGGCGACGATGAGACGTTTGGTCGGCGACATGATCTATTTGACGCCCACATGGATAGCAACGGTTCCCAGCATCAGCCGCCGATAGCGCACCTCGCGCAGGCCGACGGCGCGAAAGAGATCGGCCAGTGCGTCGGGCGGCATAAAGGCGATGGAGGACTGCGGCAGGTAGCTGTAGGCCTGGCCCGGCCCGCTGATCAGCCGGCCCAGCGTGGGAATGCCCACCCGCAGATGCAGGTCGATGGCCGGACGCAGCAGGTTGTCGGGGGGTGGACTGGTCTCCAGGCAGACCACGTGCCCGCCCGGCTTGACCACACGGCGTTGCTCGGCCAGCGCCGCCTGGACATCGACCACGTTGCGCAGCAGGAAGCCGGAGCTGACCGCATCGAAGCTGTCGTCGGCGAAGGGCAGGCGCAGCGCATCGGCGCCCAGCCAGGCCAGCCGATGGCTGTAGCGCTTGGCGCGGCCGGCTTCCATCATGGGCAAGGAGAAATCGGCCGCCACCACCTGGCTGTCGGGCGCCTGGCGCAGCGCCTCGAAGCCGATATCGCCCGTGCCCGCGGCGATATCCAGCAGCCGGCCGCCGGCCGGCAGGGCCGCGGCATGCACCAAGAGCTGCCGCCAGCGCACATCCTGGCCCGCGGTCATCAGCCGGTTCATCAGGTCGTAGCGCTGGGCGATGCCGTCGAACATCTGATTGACGTAGGCGGCTTTTTGTTCGGAGGGGGGAAGAATCGACATGCTGAGATTGTAGCACAGCCTGTTGGCGGGGAAAAGCAGCGCTGCATCCGATTGGCCGTATCATCTCAATAGAGGGGGAAGACTTCCGAAGTCTTATGGACTGTGAGCTCGTTTTGAACAAACCTGCGCAGACTTCGGAAGTCTCGACCCCGGTT